>JANWKN010000025.1 GCA_025451355.1 Pseudolabrys sp.
GATGCCTTGCGCGCCGCCGCGCGCCACGTGGAACTGTCCGGTAGAGATAGGGCCGCTCATCGTGCGTCCAAGTGACTATCGGGAATCGTGATCAGAATTTGTGCATGCCTTCATCGCGCGGGATTTCAAAGCGTCGTTACGGTTAGCGCGCCGTTAACAAACTTTCAAATTAACCGGTTATTCAAGACCCGTTGCTATCTATCCCCACCTTCAAGCGGAGAGCCCCGGGTTGGGCAAATGCGCGATGGCTGTCGATCTGACCAAGCCAGTTCTCGTGGTAGACGACTACAACACGATGATTCGCATCATGCACAACCTGCTCAAGCAGCTTGGCTTTGAGCAGGTCGATGATGCCAGTGACGGATCGACCGCGCTCACCAAACTGCGCAAGGGCGACTACGGCTTGGTCATTTCCGACTGGAACATGGAGCCGATGACCGGCTTCGCGTTGCTGCAGGAAATGCGCTCCGACCCCTCGCTCGCTGAGATTCCCTTCATAATGGTCACGGCAGAATCGAAGACCGAGAACGTGATCGCGGCGAAGCGAGCCGGCGTGTCGAACTATATCGTGAAGCCGTTCAACGCGCAGACGCTCAAGAACAAGATCGACGCCGTGTTTGGTGAAGAAGAAATTCCGGCTCCGGCGGCCTGAGCCCCTACCAACTCAATTCCCGCATGACAGCCTTCGGCATGCCGCCGGCGGCGTTGAACGTCGCCGTCAGTGCGTCGTGGTCGGGCTCCTCGCGACTGCCCAGCTCCTCAGCGTGAATTCCAGAAGTCACGAACAGGAAGTCGAGGCCCATCGCACGCGCGCCCTTAAGGTCCGTGCGTACCGAGTCGCCGACTGCAAGCACACGACTAGGTGCGATCTTCCGGCCGGCGGCGCTCTCAGCCTTTGCCACCGCCATTTCATAGATCGGCCGGTAAGGTTTTCCAGCGTAGAGCACCTCTCCGCCCATGGCGGCATAGAGATCGGCGATGGCGCCGGCGCAATAGACCAGGGTCGAACCGCGCTCGACGACGACGTCGGGATTGCCGCAGACCATGAACAGTTTGCGGGCGAGCATGGATTCCAGCAGCGGCCTGTAATCGTCCGGTGTCTCGCTTTCGTCGTCTTTCAGACCTGAACAGACCACGTAATCGGCGGTCTCTGGCGGAGCCAGATGTACATCGAGCCCGCTGAATATCGAGAGGTCGCGCTCGGGACCGAGGTGATAAAGTGACTGGTCCTGCCTCTCCCTAACCACGCTACGTGTGACATCGCCGGACGAGACGATCGCGTCGTAAGTCTCGCGCGGGACGTGCAGGCGCTCGAGCTGTCGTGACACGACCTCGCTTTGTCGCGGCGCGTTGGTGATCAGCGCCACCACGCCGCCGCGGGCCCGCATGCGCATCAGCGCATCGCATGCGTGCGGGTAAGACTTGATGCCGTTGTGTATCACGCCCCACACGTCCGACAGCACTACGTCATAGTCGGATGCGATCGTCGAAAATTTCGTGATTAGGGGCGGCAAAGAACTCATAAACTCATCAACAACGAAAGGAAAACGTCAGCTGACCGCAAGCAGAGCGCCGGGGCTTTCGTTCACCCCCGGTTTTGAAGCGTCACCGTTGCCCTGAAGCGCCTCCGCGCGCACCGGCCGCGGCGGCGAGAACAGGAAGCCTTGTCCAAAACGCACGTCGTAGTCGAGCAGATCGACAACCGTCGTCTCCGTTTCTATCCGCTCGGCGATCAAGTCGATCCCCGAACGCGCCATCAGGTCGGCAAGGTCTTCCGGATCGATGTCGCTTTGATTGGCGGTGGTCTTGTTGAGCAGCAGCCTGGCCGGAACCTTCAGAAACCGGAACGAGCGGCTGGCCAGCTCATTCGGCTCCATGTGCAAATCGGTGACATGATCCATGGAGAAACGGAAGCCGCGTTCGGCAAGAGCCGCCAGACTTTCATGCTCGATCGGGCCGAAGTTGCGATAGGCCTCCTGCGTAAATTCGAACATCAGTGAAGACGCAAGGGCGCGATTCGCGTCCATGAAATCGAGGAACTGACGGAACATCAGCGCATCGGTCAGGGAGGCGGCGCTGACGTTGCAGAAAAGACCAACATCACGGCTCTTCAGAAGCAACCGGCGGGTCACCTGCACGCAACGAAAAACCGCAAGATTGTCGATCTTCGGCATCAGGCCGACGCTCTCGGCGACGTCGATAAAATCACCGGCCGGAACGATGTCGCCGTCTTCGGTACGCAAGCGCGATACCGCCTCGTAGTAACGAACCTTGCGCTGCGGCAGCGTGACGATCGGCTGCAAATAGAGGTCGATGCGGTTCGCGTCGACGGCCTTCGAGATCAGATCTGCAACGCTGTCCCGCGAAAGACCGCGAAAGCGCTCGGCGCCAGGAATCACGTCGTTCCCGGCAATGGTCAGCGGGCTTTCGACGGGACGCGTGGGCTCGGGCTTCGCAGCACTGATTACGGGTCGGACCGACAAAGCCCCCTGCTTCTGCAAAGCGGCCGCGTGCGATGCGACGGTCTGGGCAATCTGTTTGACCAAGGCGCCAAGCTCGCCGATTTCCGTCGCCAGCGGATCGTTTGCGGCACGCGCCCGATATGTTGGCGATGCGATCTTAGCTTCCGCCGTATTGATGCGGCGAGAAATCTCCGCGACCTGGCGGGCCAGATCGGCCGTGCCACGCGACAGATCGGCGATCTGGTCGCCGAGATCGGTACGATCACGCAGGCGATTGCTGACCGAATTGATGAGCGCCATGCCCGTCAGCGCAGCCAACGCCACCATGGCCGAGGTGCTGGCATCCAAGTTGAAGCCGAGATAGAGCACCGCGCCTATCGAGACAGCGATAAGCACAACACAGGACGCGATGAAGACAGCGCTGATACGTCGCATTCGGACTTATCCTGGGCCGACTGTCGGGGCCAATGCAATGCCGCCAAGGATGGCTGATTCGCTTAGCCGAATACCAATGTTCACGAGGCCGCGGCTCCGCGCAACTTGAAGTCCTGCTATGGTAGCGCGAAACCGCCGTTTATTCGCAGGAAGTTGAAGCCATTGTGGACCGCTAAGTCGACGCCGGCGTCCCGTCATCATTCTGTCCTGACCCGGGTCGTCGAGGCCCCGGCGCGGGCGATGGCCGCCATTCTGTTCCTGCACGCCGTCGTATGGACGGCCCTTCCGAGCCTCCTCTATGCCAATTTGCCTCTCGATCTCATTGAGGCACTGACCTACGGCCGGGAATGGCAGCTCGGCTACGACAAACTGCCGCCATTGCCCTGGTGGCTGGTGGAAATTGCTTACCGTCTGTTTGGTCACGACTTTGCCTATTACCTGCTGGCGCAGATTGCGGTTGTCGCTGCGCTCTGGCTGATCTGGCTAACCGCACGGCCGCTCGCCGGTCCGCTCGGTGCACTCGTCGCGGTGCTGATCGTCGATGGCCTGCACTATCTCAATTACACATCGACCAAATTCAACCACGACGTCGTTCAACTGCCATTCTGGGCGCTGGCCGGATTCGCGTTTCATCGCGCATTGCGCGGCGGGCGGATCGGGCATTGGCTCTTGCTCGGGTTCGCGATTGGAGTGTCGCTGTGGTCGAAATACTTCGTGGTGGTGCTCGCTGCACCCCTCGCATTATTCATTCTCTACGACCGCGAGGCACGCAAAGTCCTAGCAACACCGGGTCCTTACATCGCGGTCGTTGCGGCGCTCATTACAATGGCGCCGCATATCGTCTGGCTCGTGCAGAATGATTTTCTGCCGTTCATTTACGCCGAACACCGCGCGCTGCCCTCGCGTGGACTGGTTGACCACATCTGGCACCCTTTGCAATTCGGCGTTGGCCAGGCGTTTTTCCTTGTTCCGTCTTTGCTGATTGCACTGCCGCTATTTTTTCCGCGCAGACGCACCAATGAGATGGCGCTCAGCGCCGACACGTTCGACCGCCGCGTTGTCAATTGGCTCGCCTTAGGCCCATTCGCGACGGTCGTGGCTATGTCGGCGATCAGCGGCCGTGGCACAGTTGCGATGTGGGGCTATCCGCTCTGGCTCTTCCTCGGATTATGGATTGTGTTGTTTACGCACCGCGTGCTCGACGAGTCCCGGCTCGCGCGGGTGCTCCTCATCTGGGCGGCCGTATTCGCGTGCCTGGCGCTTGCGTTCATCGCCAACTACGGCGTGTTGCCGAACTACGATCATCGCTACCGGGCAGTATTTTTTCCGGGGAGCGATCTGGGGCGCGAACTATCGCAGCGCTACCGCGCGGCGACAGGCCGACCGATCAGCTATGTGATCGGCAGCATGTGGGATGGCGGCAACGTCGGGCATTATGCGCCCGAGCACCCGCGCGTGCTGATCGATGGAAAACCGGACCGAGCGCCGTGGATCGACCTTGCCGATCTCAGAAATAAAGGTGCGGTCGTGGTGTGGACGGCAGGCGACCTGAACGCAGTGCCACCGGGACTGCGCTCAATCGCAGCGGATGCCGCAGTGCAGCCGCCATTCTTGCTGCGTTACTTGCGCGGAGATTTAAATCTCAATGTCGGCTGGGCGATCCTCCACCCAAGGCCGTCATATGCCGCCGCATCGCCTAGGCCAGCGCCCTAATGATACGGGCAAGCTTGCCGAAAATTTCTTCAATCTGGCTTTCGCTCACAATCAGCGGCGGACTGAGCGCCAGCGTGTCGCCGACCGCACGGAACATAAAATCATGCTCGAAGAAGGCTGCTTCAAGCGCTTCCATGCCGCGCTTTCCGACGGCATCGGGCCTGCTGGCGAGATCGATGCCCACTGTTAGCCCGACGGGCCGGATGTCGAGGACATTCGGCAGGCCTTTAAGGCCCATGGCCGCCCGCGCCCATACGCTCTCGAGCTTGCGCGAGCGCTCGAACAGGCCTTCGTCGCGGTAAACGTCGAGCGTAGCAAGGCCGGCGGCGCAGGCCAACGGATGCGCCGAATAAGTGTAACCGTGGAACAGCTCGATGACGTGTTCGGGCCCTTTCATGAAGGCATCGTAGATCCCCTTGCGCACGATCACGCCGCCCATCGGCACGGCGCCCGAAGTCACGCCTTTGGCAAAAGTGATCATGTCGGGGATAACGCCGTAACGTTCGGCGGCGAACGGATACCCAAGCCGGCCAAAGCCGGTGATGACTTCATCGAAGATCAGCAGAATTCCGTGCTTGTCGCAGATCGCGCGCAGCCGTTCGAGATAACCTTTCGGCGGCGGCAAAACACCGGTGGACGCGGCGACCGGTTCAACAATTACAGCAGCTATAGTTGATGCATCGTGCAACATGACAAGACGATCGAGATCGTCGGCAAGATGCGCGCCCCACTCGGGTTCGCCGATGCTGAAGGCCTGTTTCTCACGATTGTAAGTCATCGTCAGATGGTCGACGCCGGCGAACAGCGCGCCGAATTGCTTGCGGTTGTTGACGATGCCGCCGACGGCAATGCCTCCGAAGCCGACCCCATGATATCCGCGTTCCCGACCGATCAGACGTACGCGCGAGGCGTTGTCCTGGACGTTATGGTAGGCAAGCGCGATCTTGAGCGCGGTGTCGACTGCTTCCGAACCGGAGTTGCAGAAAAATACGTGATCGAGGTCTCCCGGGGCGAGCGCGGCAACCCGGCTCGCAAGCTCGAAAGCCTTGGGATGGCTGAACTGGAATGCCGGCGCGTAGTCCAGCGTGGCCGCCTCGCGCTGGATCGCTTCGACGATCGGTTCGCGATTATGGCCGGCATTCGTGCACCACAGGCCGGCCGCGCCGTCGAGCAGCCTGCGTCCGTCGCTGGCGATGTAATGCATATCCTTGGCGCCCACGATCATCCGCGGGCGCTTTTTGAACGCGCGGTTGGCGGTAAACGGCATCCAATAGGGTTCGAGATCGTTGGGGATGGCGATTTTTGCTTGTGCCTGGGCTTTTGCCATGACTGCTACCGTTTGGGCTGTCGTGCCGGGGCTTAGTGCCGCGCCTTTGCAACATAAAGAGGTGGATGGCAGGGACAAGCCCGCTGATGACTGTTTCCAGCGTTGCCGTAATACCGCCGTCTGATATGTAGACCCGCAAATGGCCGATAAACCCAGCAAGCCTCAGAAGGTCAAAGCACGCCTGCCGCGCGGCCTCGCCGATCGTGGGCCGGCCGAGATTGCGGCGACCCGGCACATGGTTGAAGCAATCCGTGTGGTGTTCGAGCGATACGGCTTTGAGCCGGTGGAGACGCCGGCGATCGAATATACCGACGCACTCGGCAAGTTCCTCCCCGACCAAGACCGCCCGAACGAAGGTGTATTCTCTTTCCAGGACGACGACGAGCAGTGGCTCTCGCTGCGTTATGACCTAACGGCTCCGCTCGCGCGCTACGTGGCGGAGAACTTTCAGAATCTCGCATTGCCTTACCGCTCGTATCGATTCGGCTGGGTGTTCCGCAACGAAAAGCCGGGTCCGGGACGCTTCCGTCAGTTCATGCAGTTCGATGCCGACACTGTTGGCGCTGCCTCCATGGCGGCGGATGCCGAGATGTGCATGCTTGCCGCGGACACAATGGAAGCGCTCGGCATTCCGCGCGGCAGCTACGTTGTGAAGGTAAACAACCGAAAGGTCCTCGATAGTGCCATGGACCAGGTTCACATCACACCTGAAAAACGACTCACGACGATGCGCGCCATCGACAAACTCGATCGGCTCGGAATCGAAGGCGTGAAAATGCTGCTCGGCAAGGGACGTAAGGACGAAAGCGGCGACTTTACAAAGGGCGCCGAGCTTTCGGACTCACAGATTGCAGGCATCGTGGCGGCCATCACAGGAACGCCCGGTCAAACCGGCGATGCACGAGGTCCAGGTGAACTAGAACTTTCGGAAATCGCCACGCTGATGCGATCCGCCGGCTACGACGATCGCGTTCGGATCGACAAGACTGTCGTGCGCGGTCTCGAATACTACACCGGTCCAGTCTACGAGGTTGAACTGACCTTCGAGATCAAGGACGAGAAGGGCCGGCCGGTGCGCTTTGGGTCAGTCGGTGGTGGCGGGCGTTATGACGGGCTTGTGTCACGTTTTCGTGGCGAACCTGTTCCCGCGACCGGATTCTCCATCGGTGTTTCGCGCCTGCAGGCCGCGCTTACCCATCTCGGCAAGATCAGCGGAAAACCGGCGCCCGGGCCGGTAGTGGTGACCGTATTCGATCGCAACCGTGTGGCCGACTACCAGCGCATGGTGTCCGCGCTGCGTACGGCCAATATCCGTGCGGAGCTCTATCTCGGCAATCCAAAAAACAATCTCGGCACTCAACTCAAATATGCCGACAGGCGCGGCGCGCCTTGCGCCATAATCCAGGGCGGCGACGAAAAAGCGCGTGGAGAAGTCCAGATCAAGGACCTCATCCTCGGCGCAACTTTAACGGACACCAAGGACCGCGAAGATTATTTGAAGAAACAGGCCAAAGCGCAATTCGCGGCAAAAGAAGACGCTTTGATCGAAGCCGTGCGCAAGCTCCTTGCGCGACATAAATTGATCTGACGCATACGATATTGGCGCGTCCCTTGCATGCGTATGGGACGGTGAAACAATGCGCATTTTGACGGTACGCCACGCGACAACTTACCGCTACGCCCGGCCGGTGACCTTCGGGCAACATCGGCTGATGTTGCGGCCGCGCGATTCCCATGATCTGCGCCTGGTGGCCGCGGAACTCACTCTATCCCCGCCCGGCAACCTACGCTGGATGCACGACGTATTCGGCAATTCCGTCGCGCTGGTCGATTTCAATGCCAGCGCCGCGATGCTCACCATCATAAGCACCCTGAAAATCGAGCGATACGGACTCGATGGATTGCAATTTCCCATCGCGCCGGAGGCGGAATTTTATCCCTTCATCTATTCGAGCAGCGACCGCGTCGATCTGGGCCGACTGCTGGAACAACACTATCCCGACCCGAACGGCGTGCTGGCACGCTGGGCCGACAGCTTCGTGACATCGCGACCAATGCGGACGCTTGAGCTTCTCACCAACATGAACGCGGCGCTGAAACCGGACATCATCTACGCCGAGCGCCACGAACCTGGAACGCAATCGCCCGCGGAAACGCTTGCGACGAAGACCGGCGCTTGTCGCGACTTCGCGATGGTGTTCATCGAAGCTGCGCGCTATCTCGGATTCGGCGCGCGCTTCGTCAGCGGCTATCTGTACGACCCGGCACTCGATCGCGGTGACGCAACGCAAGCCGTTGCGGCGACCCACGCATGGGCTGAAGTCTATCTGCCGGGTGCTGGCTGGATCGAGTACGATCCGACCGATGTGCTTATTGCCGGAGAGAATTTGATCCGCGTCGCGGTAACGCGCGACCCGTCTCAGGCAATTCCAATTTCAGGGAGCTATACCGGCAGCGCTGCGGATTTTCTGGGCATGACGGTCGAGGTCGCTGTGACCGCACAGAACTAGTCGCTGCTGACTGCCGACCGCTACACCGTAACGATGTCGCCTTCGACGCGATAACCGTCATACGCATCGAGGCTGTAGCGGAGTAACTGTTCGACGGCGTCGAAGCTGTCGATGATCGACACGTAGTCAACAACCTTCTCGTCGCGGAACTGGATGAAATGGGCGATGCGATAGCTGATCGCTTGGCCGCTCGCACGCTTTGTCGCCGTGAGCCTGCCGAGGACTGCCGCACGATCGCCGTCCACCAGCATCGTCTTGGCGACAAACCGGCGATCGGACAACAAAGTCGGGCTGTCGCGTCCCAGCAGTTTCATGACCAGAGCCTTGCCGACGCGCTGGCCGCAGAAAGGCAGAATGTCGACCGGTCCGCTGATGGTCCATACCACTTCGTCATGAAGGAAGTTCGCAAGCGCCGCCATGTCGCGGATGGACAGCGCATGGTAAAAGGCCTCAACAATCGCGCGCGGGACCGGGCTCATTGGGCCTCCATCCTGACAAGTGAAAGCCGGTTGCATTGAAATTCCTTACCTGCTTACGGTGAGGACAGCTGCGGGATCGCCCGAACAGCTGGCTCAGCGGTCGCTGGCAAATTTGTTAACGACGATAACCATTTGACGGCTGCGGCCGTTAAGGCCCGCACACAAACGTCGTCGAATCCTTAAGGCCACCATGCTAAAGGCCGGCCCGCGAATGCCGGATGGAAAACTTTACCGGAACTCCATGGACGCAAGCGTGACGACACGGACCCAAGGACCCGACGCGCGGGCGGAGACGCTGGTCTCCTCCTATGAGCGCGCCGGCTACGTCCGCGTTGCACCCGCGATGTTGCAACCGGCAGAACCCTTCCTCGACCTCTCCGGCGAGGATATTCGCCGGCGCATGTATTTGACGACTGCACCGGACGGCGATGAATTCTGCCTGCGTCCCGATCTCACGATTCCCGTATCGCGCGACTATCTCGCCTCAAGCATCGCGGGACAGCCGGCCGGCTATTGCTATCTCGGTCCAGTCTTTCGTCATCGTACCGACGCGCCCGCAGAATTTCTGCAGGCCGGCATCGAGTCCTTCGGGCGTTCCGACAAGGCGGCGGCGGACGCCGAGATGCTTTCGCTTGGCCTGGAGGCGACAGCGCACTACGGTGTGGTGTCGCCCGACATCCAGATCGGCGATGTCTCGCTGTTCGCGGGCCTCGTTGTCGGGCTCGATCTTCCGCCCGCATGGAAGCGACGGCTCATCAAGGACTTCAACCGTAAGTCCAATCTAGCGCAGGATCTCGACCGACTCGTACTGGGTGGAAACAACGCGCGCCCCGAGTACCAGGGCGTGCTGGCCGCACTCGCCGGCTCCGATCCGAAGGGGGCCCATGCGCTGATAACCGACCTCTTGTCGATCGCCGGCATCAATGCCGTTGGCGGTCGATCGGTCGGAGAAATCGCCGGGAGGTTCCTTGAACAATCCGCGCTCGGTGTCAGCGCCAAATTGCCACGCGACGTGCGAGACCTCATCGAGCGCTTTCTCGCGATTGAGGGCAATCCCGACGAGGCCGCCGCAACGCTGCGCGCGCTGGCGAACGATGCCAAAATGACGCCCGCACTCGCGCCCGCGCTCGACCGGTTCGAGAGTCGGACCGGATTTCTGGAAGCGCGCGGCATCGATGTCAAACGTGTGCGCTTCTCCACTGCCTTCGGCCGGGGATTCGACTACTACACCGGCCTGGTCTTCGAACTGACCGATCCCAAGCGCACCGGTGACCCGCTTGTTGCGGGTGGTCGCTATGATGACTTGCTCGCACGGCTTGGCGCACCCAATCCCATTCCCGCTGTCGGATTCGCGGTCTGGATCGAAAGACTAGCAATTTACGGGGACGGGCCGTGAGCGGACCTTTGATCCTTGCCGCCCCAGCCAAGGGCCGCCTGCAGGAGAATGCGGAAGCTTTCTTCATGCGCGCGGGATTGCCGTTGATCAAGCCGCGTGGCGCGCGCGACTATCGCGGCGCCGTCACCGGTCTCGACAATGTCGAAGTCGCATATTTGTCGGCATCCGAAATCACAACCCAGCTCGCGGCGGGAGCGGTCCATCTCGGGGTCACCGGTGAAGATCTCGTCCGTGAGATGATCCCCGACGCTGACAGGCGGGTCGTACTTATCGAGGGACTTGGCTTCGGCTTCGCCAATGTCGTGGTCGCCGTACCGCAAGCCTGGATCGACGTTCGCACGATGGCCGATGTAGACGACGTCGCCACCGCATTCCGTCATCACCATGACCGCAAAATGCGGGTCGCGACCAAGTATATCAATTTGACGCGCGACTTCTTCTCCTCGCACGGAGTCATCGACTATCGAATCGTGGAAAGCTCGGGCGCGACTGAAGGAGCGCCTGCGGCGGGCACAGCCGAGATGATCGTCGACATCACGACAAGCGGCGCAACCCTCGCGGCCAATGGTCTGAAAGTCGTGGAAGACGGCATCATTCTGCGTTCGCAGGCGAATCTGGTGGCGGCGCGAAACGCCGCCTGGGGGAAGGACGAACGCGATCTCGCCCGGGTGATCCTCGACCGGGTGGCGGCTCAGGCGCGCGCGCGAGCCTTCCGCGAGGTACGCGCTCGGTTCGCGGCCGGTACCGACATGCTGGTCGAAAATGCCAGGCAGAAATTTGCCATCGAAGCGCCGTTCGGTGGGCCGTCTTCGTCGGGCATGCTCATCCTGCATTGCCCGCCGGATCAGGTTTACGCACTGACCAATTTTTTGCGCGAAAACGGTGCGGAAGCAGTAGCCGTGGCCGATCTCGACTACGTATTTTCGCGCGATAATCCACTGTACGCGAAGCTCGAAGCCGGACTTTAGAGTCCCGTGAAATCGATTGGCTTGTGCCGGTCGAGCGCGCGACGCGCGGGCGGCAGTGGATATTTCAGACCGCTGGCGCAATTGAAGAGCATTACCCGATCGCTGCGTTTCACCCGTCCATCGACAAGGCTTTGCTTGTAGGCGGCATAAGTTGCCGCCCCTTCAGGGCACAGAAGGAAGCCCTCTTCGCGCGCCATTTCGTCAAGCGCCGCGGAGATCGCGGTGTCCGGCACTGCGGTCGCGAAACCTCCGCTTTCCCGAACGGCCCGCAATATCATAAAGTCGCCGATGGCCTGCGGTACGCGGATTCCAGAGGCGATCGTGTGCGCATTCTCCCAACGCGGCGCGTGCTCCTCGCCGGCCTCGAACGCTTTCACCATTGGCGCACAGCCTGTGGCCTGCACAGCAACCATCCGCGGGCGCTCTTTCCCGATGAAGCCGATAGCCTCGAGCTCAGCGAATGCCTTCCACATACCGATCAGACCTGTGCCACCGCCGGTCGGATAGAAAATCGCGTCCGGCACCTGCCATCCGAGCTGTTCGACGAGTTCGAGACCCATCGTCTTTTTGCCCTCGATCCGGTAGGGCTCCTTCAAGGTCGACGTATCGAACCAGCCCACCTTGGCTTTTCCCTCACCGACGATCTTGCCGCAGTCATCGATCAGACCATTGACTCGATACACAGTCGCACCCTGCAGAGCGATCTCGCTCACGTTCACTTCCGGCGTATCCTCCGGGCAGAAGATCGTCGTCTTGATACCTGCGCGCGAAGCGTAGGCCGCAAGCGCCGCACCAGCGTTGCCGTTCGTCGGCATCGCCATGTGCTTGATGCCGAGCGCCTTGGCCATCGAAACAGCCATGACCAAGCCGCGCGCCTTGAAGGAGCCTGTCGGTAGCCGACCTTCGTCCTTGACCAGGATTTCCCCGCCACCGAGTTTTGCCGAGAGGCGCGGCATCGGCACAATCGGTGTCATCGTTTCACCCAGGCTCACGATGTTTTCAGTTCTACGAACCGGCAGCAACTCGCGATAGCGCCAAAGGTCGGGCGGTCGCTTTGCCAGCGTCTCCCTGCTCAGCGCCTTGCGAACGCCTTCGAGATCGTAACGTACGAGCAACGGTTTGCCGGCGCGTGACAGATTATGCACTTGGTCAGCTTCGTGGCGTTCGCCGGTCATCGCGCATTCGAGATGAGTGACGAAGCTCGGGAGATTGGCGGTCAGATTGTCATCGTACTGCATGTGTGAACTCGTTTGTGTCGTACCTATTCTCCCGTGCTTCACGGCGGTCGTTCGCGGAACACGACGAAATGCGAAAGCGAGAAATTTACGACAAAGCTGACCAAAATGGATGCAAGCTTGGCCAACAGCACCGGAATGACATAGGACAGCGCGAGCAAAGTTGCCGTGCTCGTGACCATTCCGGCAACCCCCGAAGCGCCGAAGCTCGCGTAGTCGCGCCACCGCAAAATTCGACCCGATTCAGGGCCGAACGTAATGAAAGAATTCATCGCATAAGAAAAAGTCACGGCCACCAGCCAGGCGACCACATTGGCAAGGACCAGCGGCCAGTGCAGGTAGTTGGCGGTCGTCCAGAAAACGCTGAAATCGATGGCTGTGTTGACAACGCCGACCAACGCGAAACTGACTGCCTTGAGGGCGATGGCGCGCTCATGCCAGGCCACCGCAAGACGGTCGAGGATGTTTTGGACAGACGCCGGGATCATCTTCCGCTTCCGATTAGCACGGCAAATCATGTCCCGGTAGGCCGGGACGCGACAGCGCCACTCCGGTGCGGTATAAATCGCCAAAAGCGGGGCGACAGGTCCACCACGGATGGCGGTTAAACCGACCAAATCAGGCTCACGCGCGCGGGCATCATCGTCGACGCCGACATTGTCGGTCGTCGTTCCTGTATTCAACGAGGCCAAAGGCCTGCCTGCGTTGCACCAACGTGTCGCCGAAGTCGCGCGCTACCTGCAAACCAAGCGCGGGCTGGATGTTGAAGTGGTATACGTCGACGACGGAAGCAGCGACAACACCGGCGATGTCGCCAGATCTCTTCCCGCGATTCCGCTCGACATTCAGGTCGTCACACTATCGCGAAACTTCGGCAAGGAAGCCGCGCTCCTTGCGGGGCTGGATCACGCTCAACTCGGCGCCGTCATGTTCATGGACGGTGACGGGCAACATCCGCCCGATCTGATCGACACATTGGTCGCGCGCTGGCTCGATGATGGGTACGACGTGGTCTATACCGCGAAGGCACACCGCGAGAATGAATCCTGGCTACGGCGGACCGGCGTTCGTTCGTTCTATACCTTGCTGAACTGGGGTGCGCGTCACAAAATTCCGGAGGACGCCGGCGACTTTCGCCTGTTGTCGCCGCGCGCCGCCGCTGCACTTCGGCAGATGCCGGAACGCAATCGTTTCTTCAAGGGGCTCTCGAGCTGGATCGGATTTCGCCAGACGCGAGTCGATTATGAGCCGGCGATGCGCGAGCACGGCAGCACGACCTGGAATGTTTGGACGCTGATCGGCTTGTCGATAGAGGGGCTGACGTCGTTCTCAGTGGCGCCGCTGCGGGTCGCCAGCCTCCTTGGCCTGGTACTTGCGTTCACCGCTCTATTTTTCGGCAGCTGGATCTTGCTGGAAACGCTTCTCTACGGAAAGGACGTACCCGGCTATCCCTCGCTGGTGGTCAGCGTCATGGTGATCGGCGGCGTGCAACTTATTCTCATTGGCGTGCTGGGCGAATACATCGGCAAACTGCTGGCCGAGATCAAAGGTCGGCCCGTGTATTTCGTTGCCGAGCACACTGTGAAGCGTGCGAGTGAATCGGCCAAGGCACGACCGATGGCCTCTCGCGCGGCCGAGTAAGACAAGGCACCATGCGCTCCGGGCCTCGCCACATCTGGCTGTGTGCAGACGATTATGGAATTTCGCCCGGCGTGAATGCGGGCATCCGCAAGCTGATCCTACACGGACGTATCAACGCCACCTCGATCATGTTGGCGTCGCCGCATTTCAACAGCAACGAAGCCACCGCGCTCGACACGCTCAACTCAGGAGAAAAGCGCGCGGGCCTCGGCTTACACGTCACCCTCACCGCACCCTTCAGCCCAATGAGCGCGGATTTCTCGCCTTTGCGCAACGGCCGCTTCCTGTCGCTCAACGACGTCTTGCGGGGAGCAGTTGCGCGTCGTTTGCAGTCGGAGCTATTGATCACCGAAATAGCCACCCAGCTCGGTGCTTTCATCGATGTGTTTGGTCGCCCACCGGATTTTGTCGATGGTCACCAGCACGTTCATCTGTTTCCTCAGATACGTGATGCTTTCCTCAGAGTTGTCGCGCAAGGAGCGCCCGAGGCCTGGGTCAGGCAGTGCGGCCGCGCCAAAGTGGGCCGACACTTGCACGATCGGAAGGCGCTGACCCTCGACGTTCTCAGCGTCGGGTTCCGCCGGAAAGCCAAGAAACTGGGCGTTAAGTTCAATCCGGGCTTCGCTGGAACCTACGACTTCAACTCCAGAGCGAATTTCGAGAAGATTTTCCCGCGTTTTCTGTCCAGCCTGCCCAACGGCGGCCTGGTCATGTGTCATCCAGGCTTCGCCGATGACGCGCTAAAAAGCCTCGATTCGCTGACGACGCTGCGCGAGCACGAATTCGCCTTCCTCAGTTCCGAAGCTTTCCTGAAAGTGTTGGCCGACCACGGTGTCGTGCTTGCCCGCCCTACTGGCGAAAACCGCGGCGCTGCCTAGATAAGACCGCCAATGGGTACGGGAGGACGCCATGACCCCACACGAACGCCAGCTGGTTGACGAACTGTTCGAGCGGCTTGCCCGGCTTGAGAATTCACCACGCGATGGCGAGGCCGAGCGTGCAATCTCCGAGGGATTGGCGCGTGCCCCGCACGCAATTTATCCGCTCGTGCAGACGGTGCTGGTGCAGGATGATGCGCTCAGGCGCGCGGATGCGCGCATCCGCGAACTCACCGGCGAAGACAGCGCTACCGCCCCCTCGGGCGGTTTCCTGGAAAGTATGCGCCAGGTCTTGGCGGGCCGTCCGGGCGGGGGATCCGTGCCCAGTGTTCGCCCGGGCGTTTCGACTGGTCCCGATCCGCGCTGGAACGATAGCGGCACTCTTGCCGCGACTGCGCCATCGCCATCACCGGGCGGCTCGTTCCTTGGCACTGCCGCGGCATCCGCCGCAGGCGTGATCGGCGGCGCGTTGCTGCTGAACTCGATCAGTTCGATGTTCGGCCACCACGGATCGCGTGCGTTCGCAGCTGATCCGCAGCAGTCGGGCTCGCCATGGGATAACGGCAGCGCCGCCAGCAGCGACCTCGCTCGCGATGCTGGTTTGAATGACATCGGCAGCGGCGTGCGCGGCGATGCACGCTCTACGTCGCTGTTCGACGGCGACAGCGCTTCGGGTACGACTGATCTCGAGGACGATTCGGACTCAGACGTTGATTTCGGCGGCGATTTCGGCGGTGGCGATGGCGACTAAGATCGGCTACATCACCACGACTTTCGTGCCCACCTTCACACGCTCGTAGAGGTCGATGACATCCGCATTGCGCATGCGGATGCATCCGGATGACACGTTCTTGCCGATTGTCCACGGCTCATTCGAGCCGTGGATGCGATAGATGCTTGAACCGAGATAGAGCGCGCGCCCCCCAGCGGATTGTGCGGACCACCCGCGACAAAGTGCGGAAGATAGGGTTGGCGTTTGAGCATTTCCTCAAAACGACCGTCGGATGGCACGCGCGGCCGGCGAACTCGGCGCTGCGGTGGAAAGTATGGAAACGGCGACCCAGAAAATTCTGGGGTCAGTGGAGGCTATCGACGACTGCGCACGCGCCCTCGCCTCTGTCCTCAACACGACTACCACCATCGCCTTACGCAGGATGTGCAGGACCACGTTGTTCGTATTTATGAGGCCTGCAATTTCCAGGATTTGGCAGGCCAGCGCATCGGCAAAGTGATCACAATGCTGATCATGCTCGAAGAGCGGCTCGTGGCCATGATCCAGCGTCACGGCGGCGTCGGCGCGCCACCGACTCAGGCATTGAGGCCTTCACCTCCGACCGTACTAATCAATGGTCCCCGACTCGATGGAGCGGCCGGACATGCGAGCCAACTCGACATCGACACAATGTTTGCCTAGCTCGGCCGGCGGATCGCGATAAAACAAACCAGCGCGATCGACGCAAAACCGGCGGCAAGAGCCAGCGCCGCCGGATCGGAAGCGCGTTCGACCACTAATGCCATCACCAAAGGCGCGGCCGATTGCATCAGCAGGAAGGGCGCCGCAAGGCGGCCCATCAGACGCCCATAACCCGATGCACCAAACAACGCCAACGGGACCGCACCGCGCGTAATCGTCACGA
>JANWKN010000026.1 GCA_025451355.1 Pseudolabrys sp.
CAATCGTTGCACTCGGACGCCAGATCGAACAAGCTTGCGTTATACGGAGTTTGCAATGGCAATATCAACATCAAGCCCCTGGCTCAAATCGACCGAATGGCTGGCTGGCCAGCTCGGCAAGCCCGGCGTCTCTATTGTGGATGGCTCATACTATCTGCCCACGCAAAAGAGAGATCCGAAGGCCGAGTACGTCGCCGGGCATATTCCGGGTGCGGTCTTTTTCGACATCAATGCCATCGCAGACGATTCAACCGATTTGCCGCACATGCTGCCCGGACCAGACCAGTTCGCCGACGCGGTCGGAAGTCTCGGCATCACCGAGAACGATACGATCGTCGTTTATGATAGCAGCGGATTTTTTTCTGCGCCGCGCGTCTGGTGGACATTCAGAATCTTCGGCGCGCGCAACGTGTTCATCCTCGATGGCGGTCTACCGGTCTGGACGCAAGAAGGACGGCCAGTCGATTCAGGTGAGGTCAAACGTCCAAAGCGCACGTTCAACGCCGACATGGACACGGGCGCTGTCGCAATGGTGAGCGACGTGCAGATGGCGCTTAATGATAGCAGCGTCCAGGTTGTCGACGCGCGTTCAGCCGGGCGTTTCGCCGGCACCGAACCCGAGCCCCGTGCCGGACTGCGCTCCGGTCACATGCCGGGCGCACGCAGCGTACCCTCGACTGAAATTGTCGAAAACGGCCGTCTGGCCTCCCCCGAAAAGATCGCCGCCGCATTCAACAAAGCCGGTATCGACACCGACAAGCCGATCATCACAACTTGCGGCTCGGGAGTCACCGCCGTGATCCTCGCGATGGGCCTCGACGCCATCGGCAAGAAAATGCCGCGCATCTATGACGGGTCTTGGTCGGAATGGGGCGCCCGGCCCGACCTCGCGGTTGAAAAGGACTGAGCGTACCGCGTCAGTGCAAAATCTGACTCAGGAATAGTTTTGTGCGCTCGTGTTGCGGGTGAGCGAAGAATTCCTCTGGGACGTTGGCCTCGACAATCTGCCCTTCGTCCATAAAAACGATGCGGTTTGCCACCTGACGGGCAAAGCCCATTTCGTGCGTCACAACCAGCATGGTCATGCCATCGTGAGCCAGCTCCACCATGGTATCGAGCACTTCCTTGACCATTTCCGGATCTAGTGCCGATGTCGGCTCGTCGAACAGCATGATCTTCGGGTTCATGCATAACGCGCGAGCAATTGCGACCCTTTGTTGCTGACCGCCCGACAACTGGCCGGGGTATTTGTTGGCCTGCTCCGGGATTTTCACCCGCGTGAGATAGTGCAGGGCCACCTCCTCGGCCTCTTTCTTCGGCATTTTCCGCACCCAAATCGGCGCAAGAGTACAATTCTCTAGCACCGTCAGATGGGGGAACAGGTTGAAATGCTGGAACACCATGCCAACCTCGCGGCGGACTTCATCGATCTTTTTCAGGTCCGCGGTTAATTCCACGCCGTCAATAAAGATGCGGCCGATCTGGTGCTCTTCCAGACGGTTGATGCAGCGGATCATCGTCGACTTGCCCGATCCGGATGGCCCGCAAATGACGATGCGTTCTCCGCCCATCACCTTGAGGTTGATGTCGCGCAGGACATGAAAATCTCCGTACCACTTGTTCAGATCGGCAAGCTCGACCGCAACGGCGGTGTTGAGCTTTGCCGGCTTGAGCAGCGACCCATGATGTTCGGAACTATCGTTCAACGTCGATCGCCTTTCGTCAGCCGGGCCTCCGTGGCGCGCGCGTAGCGCGACATGCCGTAGCAGAAGACCAGATAGAAGATAGCAGCCACCGCATAGCCCGTCGTGCTGGTGACCGGCGTCGCCCATTTCGGATCGATTCGTGAAACTTCAATCGTGCGCAGGAGATCGAATATGCCGACGATAAAGACCAGCGTAGTGTCCTTGAACAGGCCGATGTATGTGTTGACGATATTTGGGATCGTAACTTTCAGCGCCTGCGGCAGGACAACGAGGCGCATCATCTGCCAGTAGCGCAAACCGACCGCCATCGCGCCCTCGTACTGGCCTTTCGGAATAGCCTGCAGGCCCGCGCGCACGACCTCCGCCATATAGGCCGATGCGAACAGCGCAATGCCGACGAGAGCACGCACCAGTTTGTCGGGCGACCACTGCTCGGGGATAAACAGAGGCAGCATCACACTCGCCATGAACAGTACGGTCACGAGCGGCACGCCGCGAACAAATTCAATGAAGATGACCGAGAGCACCCGCACGGTCGGCATGCGCGAGCGCCTGCCGAGCGCTAGAAGAATTCCCAGTGGCAAAGAACACACAATGCCGACCGCCGCGACTACGATGGTCACCAGCACGCCACCCCACAGCACCGTGTCCACCGGACGCAAACCGATCGCCGACCACCCCGTCAGCAGAATGAATGAGGTCACCGGCAAGATCAGGAAGAAATAGATGGCGCCGAGATCGCGCCGAGGCGCGTTGAGCCACAGGAGCCAGACTATTCCGACCGCGAGCATCACGAAAAACAAGTCGACGCGCCAGCGTTCGGAAATCGGATAGGAGCCATAGATGAAATAAGGCAGCCGCTCCCAGACGAATGGCCAGCAGGCGCCGATCTCGCGATGTTGCACGGACTCGAGGCAGGCGTCGCGATCGGTCCCGGTCCACACCGCGTCGATGAAGAGAAACTTGACGATTTCCGGAATTGCCCAGGCTAACAGCAGACTGATCAAAATCGTCAGCGCGATATTGAACGGCGACGAGAGAAGGTTCTTGCGTAGCCAGCCGCGTGCGCCGGTCATTGTCGCCGGCGCCGGCCTCGGCGCGATCGTGGAGTGGCGCACGAAGGCCAGTTCGGCAACGGCAAGATCGCCTTCGGCCATGGTCATGATATGGCCCTCACCGTTCCCTCAGGGCCATACGGCTGTTGTAAACATTCATCAGTAGGGAGGTAACGAGGCTGATCACCAGATAGACCAGCATCGTAATGGCGACGACCTCGACCGCCTGGCCGGTCTGGTTGAGTACGGTCCCGGTGAAAACCTGCACCAAATCGGGATAACCGATTGCCACCGCCAGCGAAGAATTTTTGGTCAGGTTGAGGTATTGGCTCGTCAGCGGTGGGATAATCACGCGCATTGCCTGCGGCACCACGATCAGGCGAAGAGTCGGTCCCGGCCGCAAGCCCAATGAAAAAGCGGCCTCGGTCTGGCCGCGCGATACCGCGAGTATCCCTGCGCGAACTACCTCCGCGATAAATGCCGCCGTATAGACCGAAAGACCAAACAGAAGCGCGACGAATTCCGGCAACACCTCGCTCCCGCCGGTGATGTTAAAGCGCCCGGCCTGAGGAAATTCGAAACTTAGCGGGGCACCCGAGACGATGAAGGTCGCGAGCGGCAGCCCGATCACCAACGCAAGCGTGACCCACAACACCGGCGCTTGTCGCCCCGTCCGCTCTTGTTGTCTGCGTGCCCAGATGCGATAGGCGACCCCGCCGGCGATTCCGACAAACAAGGCGATTTCCGCTCCGCCGAACCCGTGTTTGAAAATCGGTGTCGGCAGAAACAAGCCACGATTGTTGAGAAAGATGCCCCAGCCGATCGAAATACTGTCGCGGATGTCAGGCAGCGTCTTGAGGACTGCGTTGTACCAGAACAGCAATTGCAGGAGCAGCGGCAGGTTACGGATGAGCTCGACGTAGCAGCCCGCAACTTTGGCCAGCAGCCAATTACTCGACAGCCGCGATATGCCGATTGCAAATCCGAGAATGGTCGCAAATACGATCCCGATTCCGGCCACAAGCAGCGTGTTGAGCAGACCAACCCAGAACGCTCGGCCATATGTCGAACCGCGCGACGAATATTCAATCAGAGTCTGGCTGATGTCGAAGCCCGCGATCTGGTCCCAGAACCCGAATCCCGAGGCTATCCGCGCCCGCGCGAGATTTTCGATCGCATTGCTGGCGGCGCCGTAAACGAGGAATGCGACCACCGCGCATAGCGCAACCTGGTAGGCAATACTGCGGACCCGAGGATCATTGTAAAAAATGACAGGCGCGGGGCGCGCCGACGCCGGCAGGTCAGTCGACATATCCCCCTCGTCGGACGTACGGCGGCAATAACTCCCCCAACGGCGTGACCGCGGGCCGGCCGCCCGCGGTCAGTCTGCGCAGCCGCCGGTCAGCGAATCGGTGGAGCGTACTGGATGCCGCCCTTGGTCCATAATTTATTCAAGCCACGCTCGATTTTAAGTGGCGAGCCAAGTCCCACATTCCGCTCGAACGATTCGCCGTAGTTGCCGACCTGTTTCACAATGCGGACGGCCCATTCCTTTGTCAGCCCAAGCTGCTCGCCAAAATTGCCTTCGGTTCCGACGAAGCGCTTGATTTCTGGATTGGTCGATTTCAGAGCCTCATCGAGGTTCTTGGTCGAAATGTTAAGCTCTTCCGCGTTCATCATCGCAAACAGCGTCCACTTCACGATATCGAACCACTGATCGTCACCGTGACGCACCGCCGGGCCGAGCGGTTCCTTGGAGATGATCTCGGGCAGAATGATGTGATCATCGGGAGTGGCGACTCGCAACCGTTCCGCATAGAGAGCGGATGCGTCGGTGGTGTAGGCGTCGCAGCGGCCGGCGTCATAGGCCTTTACGGCCTCGTTCGACGAGGCAAAAGTCACGGTCTTGAGCTGCATCTTGTTGGCGCCGAAATAGTCCGCAAGATTGAGTTCGGTTGTCGTGCCCTGTTGCACGCAAACGGAAGCTCCATTGAGCTCAAGCGCCGAGTTCACTTTCAGCGACTTGCGCACCATGAAGCCCTGACCGTCGTAATAGTTCACGCCGGTGAAATTCAGGCCGAGCGAGGTATCGCGGGATGAGGTCCACGTCGTGTTACGGGCAAGCACGTCAACTTCGCCGGATTGGAGCGCGGTGAAGCGATCCTTCGCGGACAGTGGGACGTACTTGACCTTCTCGGCATCGTTCAGCACCGCAGCCGCGATCGCCCGGCAAAAATCCACATCGAGGCCGGTCCATTTTCCCTGGGCGTCGGGGAGCCCGAAACCGGCGAGCGAACCGTTGGCACCGCAATTCAGCATGCCGCGATCCTTGACAGCCTTCAGCGTCTGAGCCGAGGCGCTCTGCGCGACGACGGCGAGCAGCAATGCAAGTATTGTGGTAAATCGCTTCATGTGACTGTTCCTTCAAACACTCTTGGGAGGTGCGGTCGGGACGCCCAAAATTCGGTTGCCGGACACCGATCCGGCACTAACAACTATCGGTTTCTAGCCCTCTCTCCCGATAGCCCCCCGTTTCGGCATCTCAGAACGATCAGATTGCCGGGTCAAGGGGTTGACGCTTGCGTCTTGTGCGGACGTATATGTCAGCGCCGCGCAATCGCGCGACCAACAGGATGCCGCGTCCGCATGTCGAAGAAGCGCAAAGGCCCGATCAAACCCGATACCCGTCTCGTAACCTCCGGCCGCGATCCCCAGGCTTACCACGGCTTCGTGAATCCGCCGGTCTATCATGCCTCAACACTTCTCTATCCGACTGCCGAAGATCAGGTCGCCCATCGTGCGCGTTACAACTACGGGCGCCGCGGGACGCCGACCTCCACGGCGCTCGAAAATGCTTTGCGCGAAATCGACGGCGATGCCTGCGCTGGCGTGGCCCTGCTCCCATCTGGTCTTGCCGCGATTTCCGCCGCGCTGCTCGCCACCGCCGGCGCCGGCGATCATGTGCTGGTTCCCGACAGCGTTTACCGACCGACCCGCAATTTCTGCAATGGAGTCTTCAAAAAATTCGGCGCGGAGACGACCTACTACGATCCTCTTATCGGTGCAGACATCGCCAAGCTGTTCAAGCCGAACACCCGCGTGGTTTTCGTCGAGGCCCCCGGTTCACAAAGTTTCGAGATGCAGGATATTCCAGCCATCGCGAAGATCGCCCACGACAAAGGCGCGGTCGTGCTGATGGACAACACCTGGGCGACGCCACTTTATTTCCGTGCCTTCGAGAAAGGTGTCGACCTCGAAATTCAGGCCGGCACCAAATATATTGGCGGCCACTCGGACATTATGTTCGGATGCGTGTCGGCCAACGCGGCGACATTGCCGGCAGTAAAGGACACGGTCTACTCGATGGGCCTGTGCGTTGGCCCCGACGACATGTACCTCGCGCTGCGTGGATTGCGCACACTCGGTGTGCGGCTCGATCGTCACTATCAATCAGGCCTCCGCGTCGCGCGATGGCTCGAACGGCGGCCGGAAATCTTGCGCGTAATGCATCCCGCGCTTGAAAGCGACCCAGGACACAAAATCTGGAAACGCGACTTCACCGGTGCCTGCGGCTTGTTCAGCGTAGTTTTCAAACCCACGAGCGAGCAGTCGGTACACGGTTTCCTGAACGAATTGGCACTATTCGGCCTTGGCTATTCTTGGGGCGGCTTCGAAAGCCTAGCGATCCTGTTCGACTGCACCGAATACCGGACCGCCACCAAATGGGCACCCGGCGGACCAACAGTACGTTTCCATATTGGCCTGGAAGACCCCGACGACCTTATCGCGGATCTTGAGCGCGGATTTGCGGCGATGAGTGCGGCTGCGGGTCTTCGCGCTTCGTAGGTGCTTCAGGCGGCCGCCGCCGTACCCCCGCTGCGCATGACAAATTGCAGATTGCGCAAATAAACGAACACGCCAAAAGCCTGTCCTATGATGAACACGGGGTCTTTGCGATAGAGCGCGTAACCGAGCAGCATCAAACCGCCGCCGATGGAGAAAACCCAGAACGCGGTTGGCACCACGCTTTTGCCGGCACGCTCGGACGCAATCCACTGTACGACGAAACGCATGGCGAACAATGCCTGAGCGATATAGCCGACCAGAATTCCCCAATCCGCTGTGCCGACGAACACGTCGTGCAGATAGCCGCCCACGGCCTGTGCTATATCGATCAGCATTTGTATTGTCCTTCAAAGGCGCATGAATGTCCAAAAACGGGTCCCATTTTTCGGGATCGTGCGCTAGTCCCCAATTTGTGGAATTCGTTTCTTGCGCCGGATCAGCCACCAGACCCCGGCCAAATCCAGAATACCGACCCACAACCTGTCCCACATTCCATAGTTCGACACGCCATGGGCGCGCGGACGATCGACGACGTCGACGTAGCCGATGTCGTAGCCCTCGCGTCGCACCAGCGCCGGCAAGAACCGGTGAAGTCCGTCAAAACTTGGCAGGCTGAGAAACACGTCACGGCGGAAAGCCTTCAGGCCGCACCCAGTATCCCGAGTGCCATCGCGAAGCACCGCGCCGCGCACCGCATTTGCTATGCGCGACTGGAACTTCTTGAACCCGGTCGCCTTGCGGCCGACGCGCTGCCCGGCGACAAGTCCGGTGCGGGGCATGCCTGCCTCAAGGGCGCGGATCAGCGCGGGGACGAATGCCGGATCGTTTTGTCCGTCTCCGTCAAGCGTCACAACGATGGGAGCGCGCGCAGCGGCAACACCGGTGCGCACTGCGGCTGACTGGCCGCAGGATTGGCTATGGCGGACACGACGCAGCCAGGCATGTTGGGTCATCAACTGTTCGAGCTCGGCGGCCGTTGCGTCGCTCGAACCGTCGTCGACATAGATGACCTCGAACGGCCACTGACCGCTCAGGGCTTTGGCAATTTCCGTGACAAGCGGAGCGATATTTCCGGCCTCGTTGCGCACCGGCACTACAACGGAGACCGCCGGATCGATAGTCGTCATAATGCGATGTCTTATGGGGCCAGAAGCTCTCGGGCAACCGCCTTGATGCGCCTCAACGAAGGACCCGGATATTGGTGTATTCGGCCTTCAGGCCCGATTGCAAAGCCAAGGTGGCGCTGCGCGAAATAGCGCCGGACCAGGACTGCTCCGGCCATGCCGACCAGCGCGCCCGCTAGCACATCTGAGGGATAATGCGCGACGACGACCACCCTGCTGATCGCGATCAGCAATGCGTAGACAAGGAGCAGGGTACGGACGCGGGGCCATAGCGTGCCGACGGCCACCAACACGGCGAAAGCGGTGGTGGCGTGACCGGACGGCATCCCGGCATAGGCAGGCACCCAGGCGAACGGATCGAACAGCAGCGGATTAAGGCTACCGCCGACATTGGGCCGCGCGCGCCCGATCATGCGTTTTACGATCGTGACGAACAGGCTGGGCACTGTAATCGCGGCAAACAGAAATCCAACACGCACCATCGTCGTCGCCAGCACCCGTTGCGAGAACGGTGTCAGCACGGGAGGCAGCGCAGCCATAAGAACAAACAGAACGCCAAGCGGCCAGAGAAACCATCCGGATTTTCCAAACTCCGTGATTTCATCGAATACTGACACCACCCAACGCGGCAGATGCGCAACGGACCGTATCGCGGCGGCGTCGACGACCACCATCAGGAACAGGATTGCCGCAACGGAAATACAAACTGCGACTGCCAGGTCGCGAGGCGACAGCGGCCAGGCTGGCGCTGCCGGCTTGCCCGCAGAGCGCGTCAGCAGGCCAATAGCAGTCCTGACATTGGTGACGCAGCGGCGCAGCGCCGCGACCACCTCGCTCTCCACCCGATTGATTCCGTTGCTAACGCTCATGATCCAGCCTGTGAACGGAAGACCGACAGCGATACCGGCTTTCCGATACTGATATTATAGCCCTCTACCCGACCCACGAGCGAATAGCGTACGCCGATCGTTTCGGCGCGCTGCACGAAGCTGCGCTCGCTGCGTGGATCGATCAGCGCGAACTGGCACGATCCCGCCTGCAGGAAATCGGCAGCGCCGGCTCCATCAGTGAACCTAGTCTCAGTGCCGAGGAGAAACACGAGACTCGGCTCCTGGTAGGCAAATGTCGATGCGACGTGCGGACGCGCGCAATCGCTCGCCTTGATTTCCCTCGCGATCAGGGCGCTGGGAAACAATGTCGGCAGCAACGGAAATGTGACCGCGAAGACGGTGATTGCAAGAAACACCGAAGCCAGCACGCCGCGCAGCAGCGAGCGTTCGGCACCGTCCACTTCATAAAGCCACCACGCGAACAGGCCGAAGATCACGGCGAGAGCGGCGAAGGGCCAGGCGATCAGACCGAGCTCCCGGCCGAACATGATAAACAGAACAAGCGTCGCGATTGCGACGGCTCCGGGCAAAAGAAACCAGCCGATCGTGCCGCGCACCATCCAGCGTTGTTTCGTCAAGCCGTAGGATTCGAGAATGCCGGCTATCATGATGGCAATTGCGGGATACAGCGGCAGCACGTAATGCGGCAACTTGGTCATCACCGCTTCGAAGACGAGCCATGATGGCAACAGCCACGCGAGAAGAAAACGCGTGCGCGGCTCGTGCCGCGATTTCCACACTATCGGCGCCGCCAGTCCTGCTAGCACGGCGCCAGGCCAGAACGTGACCCAGAACAACAGAAAATAGAACCCGGGCGGTGCGCCATGAGCCTCCTGCCCGCTCGCGACCTTGTCGAGCATGTCATGACCGATCGCCTGCACGAAGAAACTGGCGCCGGACTTTGCAATGATCGCCACGAACCATGGCGACACCAGCAGAATGAGCCAGACAATGCCGGCAAAAGGTCGTAGCGACCAGAGCCAGCGGGCAGATTTGTCGACGACGGAAAGCACGATAACCGTAAGTCCAACGAACATCGGGACCAGCGGCCCCTTGAGCAGCACGCCGGCGGCGATCGTGGTCCACAGGATCGCGGGTTGGCGCCAGTCGCCCTTGTCGTCCTGGGGTTCAGTTTGGCTGGCGAGGTAGATGCGTGCCAGCGCTCCCATGGCCGCGACCGAGGTCAACAACAACATGGCATCCGTTTTGGCGATACGGGCCTCGATGCCAAGCAGGACCGAGCTCGCCATCATGAGGGCTGCGAAGAGCGCCGCGCGGCGGGGTACGAAAACGAGCGCGGCCCAATAGGTCAGCAGAACAGCACCTATCGCGCCGAAGAGCGAGGGCAAGCGATAGAGCCAAATGGTTGTCCGCGCCTGCGGCACGCCAAGCGTCTCGCCGGCCTTCACCGCGGCTGCCTGCAGCCAGTAGATTCCGACCGGCTTTTTGTATCGAACCTCGTTTTGAAACCGGATATCGACGAAGTCCTTCGATTCCAACATCTGCTTTGTGGCTTGTGCAAAGCGTGCCTCGTCGCGGTCGACCGGCGGTATCTGGAAGAAACCCGGCAGGAACACGAGGAACGAAAACACGACAAGGAGTGCAATCGCGCGTCGGTGCGATGCCACGGCAAAATCCACCGCGGCGGTCAGGCTGCGGGGTAAGCCAATTGAGGAACCTGTTTCGTCGGTGGTCGTGCTCACGCTGTCAGAAACCTTGACCCGCTAGATTCTCCGGACAATAGGACCAAGGTGCCGCCCTGTCATTCGCGGCTATTGCAGCCGCACTATGACGCTGTCGGAGGCGCCACGGGCGTCCATCACCGTCAAGCGGACAAATCCTGGCCCGTCGGGCTGGAAAAACAGGGTGCCCCGCCCGCCCGATGCGGACATAGGCACTCCCATGGGCACCCCGTTGACCAAAACCGTGAGCGGGCCACGCCCGCCGCTTATCTTAAGTGCAACCAGATCTGGCTGACCTCCGGCGGCCATTTCCAGCCGCGCTCCGTCAGGCGGGAACATGATGCGTGGTGCTTCGGCCCCCTCGCAGGGACCAATAACGCCAAAGCGCTGCAGCGGCGGCGGCAGCTTTCCGCTCGTCGCAAAAATCGCACCCTTCGGCGCGCGCGGCAAAGCCGCGGGGGCTGACCCCGAACGGGCGAAAGCCTCGAAAAGAATCGGCGCGGCGGTACCGCGGCCGACCAGGCCCGGAACAGGCGCGCCATCGGGGCGCCCCACCCACACACCGACCGTCATTCGGCCGTCGTACCCGATAGCCCAAGCATCGCGGTAGCCGTACGAGGTGCCGGTTTTAAAGGCGATACGACCGTACGGGGCGTTATCCGGCGGCGGTGCGCCCAGCAGGATATTGCCGACGTACCAGGCGGCGACTGGATCGAGGAGCCGACGCGGCGTCTGTGCGTGGTCCCCTTGCCGCTCAGTCACGGACAGAGCCTCACCCTGCCTGGCAAGGCTGGCATAGAGCATGACCAGATCCGTCAGCCGGACGCCCACGCCACCGAGCCCCATGGCCAGACCGGGCGCCGCGTCTTTCGGCAAGACCAGCGCCGCACCGGCCTGCGACAATCGCGAGCCCAGGCGGCTTACACCGATCTTGTTGAGGACCGCGACCGCCGGAACGTTGAGCGACAATTGCAGCGCGCGACGGACCGTGACCACACCCTGGAAAGTCAGATCGAAATTTTCCGGCATATAGCTCCCATAACGGGTCGGCCTGTCATCGATGAGCGTGTCCGGATGAATGACACCGTCTTCGAACCCGAGGCCATAGATGAACGGCTTGAGCGTGGAGCCCGGAGAGCGCAGCGCCTGAGTCATATCCACCTGCCCGGCACGGCGCGCGTCGAAATAGTCCGCGGACGCGACGCGTGCCCTCGCCTCGCCGCTTGCATTGTCGACAGCGAGAATGGCGACGGAAATATCCGGCCCGAGAGCCTGCGCACGCTCGTGTGCGAGCTCCTGCAGATTTTTTTGCAGGAAAAGATCAAGCGTGAGGCTGTGTTCGCGGCGATCGGGCTCCAGCAGGACTACCTGGTCCGCCGCGTGCGGTGCCAGTACCGGCAACGGCTTGCGCTCGCGCGGGACCGGGTGGGATTTTGCACGCGCCATTTCATCGCGTGGAGCGAGCCAAGCCAACGCAGCCCGATCGAGCACACGATCGCGTGCTGCACGTGCCGCGGTCGGGAAACGATCGGGCCGGCGCAGTTCAGGAGATTGCGGCAACGCGACCAGCAGCGCGGCCTCAGCCAGTGACAACTTGCGCGGCTCTTTGCCGAAATAGGCGAGCGAAGCCGCGCGAACCCCCTCCAGATTTCCGCCATAAGGAGCAAGCGTCAGATAGAGCGCGAGGACCCGGTCCTTGCCTAAAGCGCGCTCTAGTTCGAGCGCGCGCACGAACTGCCGCATTTTGGCGCCCAGGTTACGCCGCTCGCGTGGCTCCAGAAGGCGCGCCACCTGCATGCTGATTGTCGAGCCGCCGGAGACGATGTGACCTCTCGAGATAAATTGGACTGCGGCACGTCCCATGGAGAGCGGATCGACGCCGGGATGATCGCGGAACCGTTTGTCCTCGTACGCGAAAAGCATTTTGAGGAAACCCGGATCGACTTCACGCTCGGTGACCGGCAGCCGCCATCGCCCCTCGCTCGTCGCATAGGCACGCAGGAGTCGCCCTTCCCGATCAAGCACGACGTGAGAATATTCGAGCTTGCCAAGCGGCGCCGGTCCGAGCGAAAGCACCCAGATCGCGCTTACGAGCGCCGTCGCGGCGATGAACCCGCCGGTAATCGCTAGAACCGGTCGCAAGCGTCTCATCGTGGCGTAATCTCGATCGTGCCGGTTGCCGTGCGGCCAAAGCGGTCGGGCCGGTACATGTCCTCGACCTTTGCTTGTGGCAATACATACCGACCGGGCGAGACGGCACGCACGACATAGGCAACGCTGAACACGGGTGACGAGTCTTGCTTGCGATCGAAGGCCGCCGTAAAGCGGTCGTCTCGGAATTCCGAATTCACCGGTTCTGCCGCATCGGTGATCCAGGCGAGCGTGCCTATCTCCCCCGATGAAACCAGGCGCGGGCTATCGATCTCAAACCCGGCGGGGAGATAGTCGGCGACAATAACGCGGCCGAACTGGGGCTGAGGCTCTGTCATCTTCAGCACGACGACGAAGCGCTGGTTCTGCCGGGCCTTGCTGGGGTCGGCCGATTCACCGTCCAACGTGTAGTAGCCGCGCTCTATCTTGAAACCTTCCGCTGCCGCCGGCTCGGGCATGAGCGGTGCTCCGCTGACCGAGACCACGGCCTGCACATTCCCCTCGCCCTGATTTGCAACCGCAAGCGGACTTGTGAGATCGTCGGGGCGCAGGCTGCGATACAGAGCGCCCTGGCGGGGATCGCCGTTGACGGCCAGCGAAATCGCATTGAGTTGCTTGGTGAGCGCGCGGGCAGCCAGCACTAGCCAAGCATCTTCCTGGGTCGAGGTGCTCGCACTCAAAGAGCGCGCGGTATCGATGCGCAGCACTGCATCGTCGATTGTCTTCTGTGGTGCCTTTCCTTCCGAAGCCAGCGTGACCAGCGCCGCGGCGTCGCGCAAGGCCGAGCCGAAATCGGCACGGCCGAGATCGAGTTTCGGCTGCAGCGAAATGGCGTTGAGTGCCGCCAGATAGACATTATCGGCGCGCTCCTTGTCGCCAACCATCGCTAACGCTGCGGCGACCTGCGCTTTTGCAATCGGTGTCGCGACATCCGAAAGCCTGACATCGGCAAGATAACGCAGATCGCCCACAGGCGCGGCGCCGTTGCGGGCCAACACATAGAGCGCATAGGCCAGTTCTCGCCCGCCATTCTTGTTCGCTTCGGGCGCGGTGGCGACGTAGTTGCGCAGCCGATCGATGGCGAGCGTATAGGCCGTCGCCGGAACATCAAAACCGCGCTCGCGCGCTCGCGGCAGGAAGTCCGTGACGTAGGCGTCGAGCCATGGATCGTCACCACCGACCGACCACAGCCCGAAGGAGCCGTTTGAGTCCTGCCGCGCCAACAGGCGCGGAATTGCATCTTTAATACGCTGATCGGTTTCTCCATCGGGGGCAAGCCGCGCCTGTTGGGCGAGCTCGTTCACGTAGAGCATGGCCATTGCACGGCTGGCGATCTGCTCCGAACAGCCGAACGGATAACGATCGAGCGAATTAAGCAACGTCGCCGCGTCGAGCGATGTCGAGACCCCGACCGAAAGCCCCGCCCGTCCTGTGCCTTGTACAAAATCGGCGAACAGGTCTTTCGAGAGCGTGAGGGTCTCGCCTTTGGCAAGTTGGCGTACGCTGCGGCGCGTCAGAATTTGCGTCGCCGGGCGTACATCAAGGACGTAGCTGCGTTCGAGATTGAAATTGTTCGGCCCCGTCACTTTCACGCTGATCGTACCGGCACCGGACCCATTGCCCCCAACAGGCAGAGCAATTCGGTCCCGCTGTTTCGCGGCGAGCTTAAGCGTTTGCGACTGAGCGCTTTCAAGCTTGATTGCGCCATCGGCGACGACCGCGAAATCGTAGTCGCCGGACGCACCTTCGACGTTGTCGAGCTCAAGCTGCACAGCACCCTTGTCGCCGGTCCGCAGAAAACGCGGCAACGTCGCGGTTAGCACCACCGGATCTCGCACAATTACGTCACCAAACGCCTTGCCGACTTTATCTTTGCTCCAAGCAACGGCCATCACACGAACCGTGCCAGCGAACGCGGGAATGTCGAATTGCACCTGTGTCGTTCCGTCGCGACCGACCGTCACGACACCTGAATAGAGTGCAAGGGGCGCTTGCGTCGGCGGCGAGCCTGACAACTCGGTGCCCGAACTGTCGCCGCCCGAACGGATTTGTCCGCGGGTTCCCTGCATACCGTCAATTAATTGGCCGTAGAGGTCGCGGATCTCGGCCGTCAGGCGCCGCTGGCCGAGATAATAATCGTCCGGCGCGGGCGCCTTGTAGTTCGTGAGATTGAGTATACCGACGTCGACGGCGGCCACGACAACGCGGGCCTCTTCGCCGCTACTGAGGCCGGTAAGTTTGATCGGCACCGTCAACGGCGAGTTCGGCCGCATCGTCGCTGGCATTTTCATGTCGAGCGCCAAGGTGCGCGCAGCACGATCGATTGAGAACCATTGCACGCCGATGGCCCGGCCCGGCATGCGCTGTGCTGGCGCATCGAGCGGCCGGCGCAAGGTTGCAACCATATAAGCGCCCGTGCCCCAATCGCGGCCGACCGTGATGTTGATGCGCGTCGCGCCCGCCTTCACATCCTGCGACTGACTGGCGACCAGGCGATCGGTGAACACGTTGACCGTGAGCCGCCCGGCCGTGCGCGCGGTTACCGCTACATTCATCGCCTCGCCGGGCTTGTAGTCGGGCTTGTCGAGCGCAACTTCCAGGAGATCCGGCGTGTCGGCATTCGCCTCCGCATAGAATCCGGCATCGAAGCTGAGCGAGGTTACAGGACCATTCGCCTCGCCCGTCGAAACCTCCAGACGATAGCGTCCCCATTTGACGGGCAGGGACACACGCCCCGGCTTGTCGGCCGTCAGATCCACTGTGCCGCTGGCAACTCGCTCAGTTCGTTTAACCGGCTCGAATTCCCATTGGCCGTTCTGCCGATACCACTGATAGCTGCTCTCAACCTTGAGTAGATCGTAGCGCACGCCGTTCTTCGCGAGCGACTTGCCGTCCGGCGACAACATGATCACGTCGAAATCGGCATTAGCGCCGTCGGCAAGGGAGCGGCCGGAAAATATCGGCTTTATTCCAAGCAGCGCGCTGTCTGAAGCGACCGGCAGAGTAAGTTTGCGTTCGACCGCGCGCCCGCCGGACTCCGACATCCGCACACTGATTTGCGCTTCCAATGGCCGGCTGCTTGCCGGTGTCGTATCGAGCGTCACCGGGAACTTCGCTTTGCCAGTGGCATCTGTATTCGGCAAATCGTCGAACTCCTGACGGACCGGCGTCACGTTGTCGTCGAACAAGCCAAAGCTATAGCCAGGAAAGCCGGGAAGCGCCTTGGCCGCGGCGATCGTCACTTCTCCGGACAGCTCAAGATTTGAGGCGGGCGCGCCGTACAGAAAATGTCCATCGACGCTGAGCGACGCAGGCCCCGTACGCGAAATAGCTTTCGCCGTGGACGCGAGATCGAACTCGACGCGGTCCGGCACATAGTCTTCCACCATGAAGGTGGCCTCGCCCACCGCCGGGCGTTTGGGATCGGTAGCCGTTACGCGCCAGGTGCCGGTCGAAGCCGACGCAACAAGCGGCACGCTCATTGAACGGCCCCCGAGGCCCTGATCAGCCACAAGCGCGCGCCGATATTCGACGCCGTCAGGCCGTGCCATCACCAGGGTCAGAGGCACGTTCAGTGCGGCGGCGCCGCGCGCGTCACGCAGCAGCGCCGTCACAGCCACCGTCTCACCGCTGCGGTAGACCCCGCGTTCGGTGTAGACAAAAGCATCAAGTCCGGCTGGCAGCGGCCGTCCCGCGACCCCGCGGTCGGAGAGATCGAACGCCGCCGATTTGAGGCTGAGGAACGCGTAGTCGCCCTTCTCGTTGGCAACGATGGCGGCGGGGGCGACACCGCCCTCCCCACGCGCCAAGCCGGCTTCGAAATGGATGAAGCCGTTGCGGTCGGTCTGGCGGACGGCGAGCACCTCATTATTGCGCGCGATCAACCGCACCTCGACGCTGCCACGCGGATCGGCGCTCGCCAGCGAGTGGATAAAGACATCAATGCCGTCATGCGTCGTATAAGCGGTAAGTCCAAGATCGGAAACGATGAACCACTGCGTCGCCTGTTGTCCGTAGTCGTTGGAAACGAGGTCCTTCGGCTCGGCAGTCATTGCATAGAGGCCGGGAGCGAGATCCTTCACCACCTGATCGAGCGGGAACGCCGTCGTCACCTCCGTGTTGAGTTTGGATTCCACCGCAAGCTCACCGTTCCAGATTTTTACACCTCGTTCGCTTGCCAGTCGCTCGGATTGATAGCGGCTCATGTTGCGCTGGAATTCATAGCCAAGGAGGGAATCGAGGAGATTGCGGTCGCCGATCCGATAGATGGCGACCACCACCGCCTGGGTATTGACGCTGAGCACGGGGATGCCCTTCTGACCCGTGCGTGGCAAGACATAGGCCTTGCCCGAAAAACGGACGAACGGTTTGCGGTCGCGCACAAAGATCGTGAACTCGGCCGATTTCGCGAGCGATTCCTTGACAACCGAAGGAAGCCCCGCGCGTAGCGTTACCGAATAGCGTTCGCCGTGTTTGAGACCCTCGACACAGAGTTGCTTCTCGTTTGCTGAAATCGCCGGTCGATCTACGCCGGCAACCGCGACGAAGGGTGAAAAATCGGTGCGCCGGCGTGGCAACTCCTCGGAAAACTGGAAACAGGCACGCGGTGAGATCGAGTCAGCGTCGACAATGAAGTCGAGCAACCGGAAGCCATGCTCGGCCCGCAGCTTTTCATATTGTCCCCGAAGATCGGCCATCTCGCGCAGGTCGAGAGACGCGCGCATCGCATCGAGCGCACCACGCCATTGCTGCCGGTCCGCAAGAGATCGCCCGAGCACGGACAAACTGTCCGCTTCCAGATTGCGATCGCCGGCGCGTTCATATGCGATGTAAGCGGCGGTCGAGGCGCGATCGAGCAGCAGTTCCTTCTCCCGGTCGTCGCGCGGCTTGATCTGCAGAATAGCGCGTGCCAGCCGCAGCCAGCTCGATGCATCGTCGGGGGCGACAGTGACAAGCTGGCCGAGGACCAGCATGCCCATTCGGAAGTCGTTCTTCTGGAAGGCGGCGTCGGCATCGCGCCGCAAGGCTACAGCCGGCTTATTGACGGTGCCCGCGTCGCTTTTTATTTGCGCTTCGAGCTTGATGGCAGCCTCGTCGAGAGCACCCTGCTTGAAGGGTTTTTCGGCCGCGAACGCCGAAGACAAGACAAGAGCCAGGAACGCGGCGGCAAGGCCGGCGCGAACAAAGCGAAGCATGGATTGAGTCCTCCCGAAGCAGCGGATCGCCGC
>JANWKN010000027.1 GCA_025451355.1 Pseudolabrys sp.
AACCGGGAACTCTTCCCGTGCGATCAGACCGTGACTATTTGTTCGAAAATTAGGGTCAACGAGATTCGGCTCATAACGATACCCGGTGTGTTCGTCGAAAATTGAGTTCTTACCCGCAATAAATGCGCGACCGGCGGCGAATCGCATTTGCTCATAGAACGATGCGTAGGTAAAAGCGCGATAGCCAACTTCCACGAGAATGTAGCCGGCCAACAACGAGCAGCAGACCAGCGCGCTCTGCGCAATCAGGGCGCGGTGGTCAGGTTTCATAATAGGCACGGCCTGCCACGTGAGTTACGCCACAACATGGGGGCGATATATTGCAAGAACAGGAACGGAGCAACTCTGCAAACGTTATTTTCAGGACCGCGTCCTCTGGTCCCCCCATGAGACTGATCCGCGCGGTTGTTAGGGCCGGGCTGGATCACCATCGCCCGGCCCTTTCTTTTGGCCCGGCGCGGTGCGCGGCTTGTCAGCAAGCGAGGGCGGTAAGCCACAATGCAAATAAGTTATAAAACCATTGCCACGTTCTGCGAGCACACGGCAGAAATGCTCGAAGGCGTGTCGGACAATGCGGAGCTTATCAAACGCCACCGCGCCAGCCTGGAGCGGCTGCGCGACGGTCTCGCCACAGTGCTCGACAGCGCCAATTCCTAGCCGAACCAGCAAAAGGCAATAAGGGGGCGGGAATTTTAGGGGGAAACCGCGAAGCATACGCTTGCATCTATAAGTAACAGTTGTACCTTATAGGTATGGCCGATTCTTTAAAAGTCAAAGGCAGCTCTAAACTTAAAACGCGCCCGGCTCCGGCGGCGGGCAAGCCAAAACTCGTCGAACCATTCAGCGTCGATGAGCCCCGATATCTTTTGGGTCAGGTAGCCCTTGCGGCCGGTATTTCACCGAACCTCTTAAAGACGTGGATTGCCCGCGAGGTCATCGTTTTGGGAGAGCATGACCGAGACGCCCACGGAAAAGGCAGCTCGCGAGTTTTTACATTGAGACGCGCACTGGCAGTCGCAGCCACAGCCGAATTTGTACGCTTGGGGATGGATACATCGATGGCTGGCAACAACGGTAAGATTGAAGCCGACTATGGCGACCCGTTGCGCGTCGATGACCACTTGATGGTCTATTATCCGCTAAAGGATGGGTACGAGATTGCGCCTTCTCTTAGCTCAACTTCGTTGAGGGGGCTTTTGAAAAAGCCATACATGGAGGAAGCGCCGGTCAGTTTCATTGTTTTTAGTCGGAAGGCGCTTGTGGAAAGAGTTTTAAGACGTTTAGGCGAACTGGAGGAATGATGGACAAAAAAACAGGATGTGAACATGCCGAAGGGCAAAATGACGTTTCGTAAATCGGACATAAAACGGGCTTTTGAGGCAGCAGAGGAAGCTGGCGTGAAAGTCAGCGTCGAGATCGACAAGTCCGGCAAGCTCAAGCTCGTTCCCCTCAATGACGCAAGCGAGGCCCGCACGGAGACCACGCTTAGAGGGCACAATGCCTATGAAAAGTTGCAGGATAATTTCGCATATCCGCCGCGCACATTCCGCGCCGATCGCGCCGCCGTTTGTCGATGTCAAGGTCGGCTTTTCTCGATCTGGTCGGTGAGGGCAAGTTACCGAAGCCGATCAGGGTCGGCGGCATGACCATGTGGGATCGTCGCGAACTGGATAGCGCGATCGAAGATCTCAAAGAGCAGGAAGGCGCTCGGCGTAGCAACCCAATAGAGAAGCGTTATGGGATTGGCGGCGGTGAGCGATAATCCAAAATTAAAATACGTCACGAGCTTCAAGGACCGCCATAACAAGCGGTGGTTTTATTTTCGTTATCGCAGGCAGAAATTCAAACTGCCAGGCAAGCCCAACTCGGCCGAATTTATGGCGGCTTATGCTCGTTATCTGGCCGACGCGGAGAGCGGCGCACTCGGACGCAACAACCTCGTTTTCATTAACGGCACCATCGGGTGGGTGATCGAAAAATATATCGCCCATGACCACGGATTATTGAAACACTCCACAAGCACGCAGCGGAACTACCGGCTTTTCTGCGACATCATCAAGCGAGAAACCGGCCAATTCAAAATGGCGGATCTGACTCCCGTTGCGGTGCGCGCGATGCGCGACAGCATCAACGTGAAGCACAAGACGTCGGTGGCCGACCTGTGCGTGACAATTGTGAGCGCACTTTGGCAATTCGCGATTGAGCATCTGCGCCTGCCGCTTGGTCATAACCCGGGTAGGGGCATTTTCAAGCTGCACAAAAAGAAAAAAATCACCAAACGCTGGTCACAGGAAATTATCGATAGGTTCGATGCCGCAGCAACGCCGCCCGTGCGGCTAGCTCTTTATCTCCTACTCTATACCGGGCAACGCGAGTGCGATGTCATTACAATGCAATGGGATCATATCCGTGATGGCGTGATCCGCGTTAAACAGCGCAAGACCGCTGAGGTGGTATGGATAACTATTGACCCCGCCCTGCGGGCCGTAATCGACCAGACGCCTCACATCAATGAGTACATTCTTAACTCGGAGCGCGGGCAGCCCTTTGCAAGCAGCAATGGCCTGTCCAGGGCGATCCGGCGCACGTTGGAGTCAATCGGAGTCGAAGATCACAGCGGGCACGGCTTGCGCGTGACAGCGGCCTGCGCACTCAAGGAGGCGGGGTGCAGTGATGATCTGATCGCCTCGATCACGGGGCACACGAATATGAAAACGCTGCGCATCTATCTGAAGGAGGTAGATCGGCAACTGATGGCGCGAGAAGCTGGAGCCAAGCGTGTAGCGGCGAGGGGCGGGTAAGCATATGCGACCTTGGGTGATATTTGTTGCAGGCATGTATGCTGGTGCCGCTTTGGTGACCCTTGGATTTCAGACTTGGGTGCGTCTGGACCAATGCTATGGGGTCGGGCCGTGCATGATTAGTCTTGCGAAGGGCGTTGTCTGGTCGGCGATCTGGCCGGCCTCTTGGCCGGTATTTGTCGCAGGGCTTGTCAAATAGGTCGCCAAAGATGATTGCGCCGGATCTTATGCGGGCGTTTTTTTTGCAGAAGTGCCAAACCCATGAACGCATGGGGGCCAAACTGTGCCAAACCCCATTGAAAATATTGGCATTCATCTTAAAGCCGCTTTAACGGGCTTGGGCGATCTTGGCGCGTCATGGTAACCCATCGCCGCCGCCGCACCGTTTTGACCGTCCTCGGTCTTTATATTTTTGCCGCCCTGTTCATAGGCTATTTCGCCGCGAACGCCTTTACCGGCAATCACGGGCTGCGCGCCCAACAGGACCTCGAGCAACAGCTTGCCGCCATGAAGGGTGAACTTGCCGGGCTCAAGGCCGAAAGGACGCACTGGGAACGTCGGGTCGCGCTTCTGCGTGCCGACAGCATCGATCCCGATATGCTGGACGAACGTGCCCGCGCACTGGTCGGCTATGCCGACCCGCGCGACCTGACCCTCCTGTTGCGCCCCCGATAGCAACCGCAACCGGGCATGGGCGTCACCCACGGTACGGTTTGATATTTTCGGCCAATTTCAACCAATTTTGCGCAATTCCCGCGACGGTCTCGCGCTTTCGCCGCCGGGCGATATAAGCTATTGGGAGTTTGGAAGCCCACCGACGCCCCGTCACAATAGCCGGACGCTTTCGCAGGGAGAGCCAATGGCGGTCGCCCAAAAAAATCCGAGCGCCGACACCCAACCCGTCGCCGATTTCAGCAAAGAGCAGGAGCTCGCCGCCTACCGCACAATGCTGACCATCCGCCGCTTCGAGGAAAAAGCGGGTCAGATGTACGGCATGGGACTAATTGGCGGCTTTTGCCATCTGTATATCGGCCAGGAAGCCGTCGTCGTCGGCATGCAGATGGTCCTCAAGGAGGGCGATCAGGTCATTACCGGCTACCGCGACCACGGGCACATGATTGCGACTGGCATGGAGGCCAAGGGCGTGATGGCCGAACTCACGGGTCGGGCGAACGGCTATTCCAAAGGGAAGGGCGGCTCCATGCACATGTTCAGCGTGGAGAAAGGTTTTTTCGGGGGGCACGGCATCGTGGGCGCGCAGGTGCCGCTGGGCACTGGCCTTGCCTTCGCCAATCGCTACCGCGGCAACGACAACATCTCGGTCACGTATTTCGGCGACGGTGCCGCCAACCAAGGCCAGGTCTACGAGAGCTTCAACATGGCGGAGCTCTGGAAGTTGCCGGTCATCTACGTGATCGAGAACAATCGTTACGCGATGGGTACATCGATCACGCGTTCCTCCGCAGAAGTGAATCTGTCCAGGCGTGGGCTGTCGTTCAATATTCCCGGCGACCAGGTGGACGGCATGGATGTGCGCGCCGTGAAGGCCGCAGGCGAGAAGGCGGCGCAATGGTGCCGATCCGGAAAAGGTCCTTATATTCTTGAAATGCTGACCTACCGTTATCGCGGACATTCGATGTCGGATCCGGCGAAGTATCGCACGCGTGAAGAGGTCGACGAGGTACGCACCCATCACGATCCGATTGACATGGCGCGCCATCGAATCCTGGAGAAAAAATTTGCCAGCGAGGACACACTCAAGAAAATCGACGGCGAAGTGCGCGATGTGATCAACGAGGCGGCGGAATTCGCCACACATGATCCAGAGCCTGACGTGTCAGAACTTTATACCAACGTTTATCGCTAGTTCCTGTTGTCCGGAAAGCAATAAAGACCCATGCCGACCGAAGTCCTCATGCCTGCGCTGTCTCCGACGATGGAGAAGGGCAATCTCGCCAAATGGCTCAAGAAGGAAGGCGACAAGGTCAAATCGGGCGACGTCATTGCCGAAATCGAAACCGACAAGGCGACAATGGAAGTCGAGGCGGCCGATGAAGGCACGCTGGGGAAAATCCTTGTTCCCGAAGGTACCGCCGATGTCGCGGTAAACACGCCCATTGCGGTCATTCTTGGCGAGGGCGAGGACAAGGCCGCGATAAAGGCGGCCAAACCGTCGGCGCCTGCAAAAGCTGAGAAGAGCCAGGCGGAAGTACAGGAGACGCCTGCGCCAAAGGCACCAAAGGCTTCGGATGCGCCAGTGCCGCAGGTGGCGAGCGATCCTGATATTCCCGAAGGCACCGAGATGGTCACGATGACCATGCGCGAAGCGCTGCGCGATGCGATGGCCGAGGAAATGCGACGCGACAAAGACGTCTTCGTGATGGGCGAGGAGGTCGCCGAATATCAGGGTGCGTACAAGGTCACGCAGGGCCTCTTGCAGGAATTCGGTGCGAGACGGGTCATCGACACACCGATCACCGAACACGGATTTGCCGGCCTGGGAATCGGCGCGGCACTCGCAGGATTGAAACCCGTCGTTGAATTCATGACATTCAACTTCGCCATGCAGGCGATTGACCAGCTGATCAATTCCGCCGCGAAGACTTTGTACATGTCGGGCGGACAGATGGGTTGCCAGATTGTGTTTCGCGGTCCGAATGGAGTTGCGGCACGCGTCGCGGCCCAGCACAGCCAGGACTATTCGGCATGGTACTCCCACGTTCCAGGCCTGAAGGTGATTTCCCCATCCACCGCTGCTGATGCCAAGGGCTTGCTGAAGGCCGCGATACGCGATCTTAATCCGGTGATCTTCCTTGAAAACGAGATTCTGTACGGCCACTCCTCGCCGGTGCCGAAGCTCGATGACTTTGTCCTGCCTATCGGTAAGGCAAAAATCGCTCGCCCCGGAAACGATGTGACAATCGTCTCCTGGTCGATGGGCATGAACTATGCCCTCAAGGCCGCCGAGAAACTGGCCAGCGAAGGGATCGATGCCGAGGTGATTGACCTGCGCACGCTCAAGCCGATGGACACCGACACCATCGTGGCCTCGGTCCAGAAGACCGCGCGCCTTGTGACTGTGGAGGAGGGCTGGCAACAAAGTGGCGTGGGCGCAGAGATCGCGGCGCGCGTCATGGAGCGCGCTTTCGATTATCTCGATGCGCCGGTCGCACGCGTATCGGGAAAAGACGTGCCGATGCCTTACGCCGCCAATCTTGAAAAATTGGCGCTTCCGTCAGTCGTCGAAGTCGTCGAGGCGGCCAAGGCCGTTTGCTACCGGTAGGCCGCACAATGCCCACCAACATCCTCATGCCGGCGCTGTCGCCCACGATGGAAAAGGGCAATCTCGCCAAATGGCTCAAGAAGGAAGGCGACAAGATCAAGTCGGGCGACGTCATTGCGGAGATCGAAACCGATAAGGCGACCATGGAGTATGAGGCCGTCGATGACGGCACGCTCGCAAAGATCGTCGTACCTGAGGGGACCCAGGACGTCGCCGTTAATTCGCTCATTGCCGTGCTCGCAAACGAAGGCGAGGACGTGAAGGCGGCGGCGAGTGCCAGCGCTAAAGCGCCGGCACCCAAGAAAGAAGAACCAAAAAAGCCTGACGCCAAACAGGCCGCTCCGGCCCCTGAAACTCGGGCTACGCCGGCAGCTCAAAGTCAGGCCAGCCCCGTTCAAAGAGGCGAAAGTGTTCGCCCCGCCGGTGCCAACCGTATTTTCTCTTCGCCTTTGGCGCGTCGCCTGGCGATGGAATCCAACATCGACCTCAACCGCGTGCAGGGCTCGGGTCCGCACGGCCGCGTCATCGCGCGGGACATTGAGCGAGCAAAGTCCGGCAAGGGATTGCGTACGCCCAGCGCCGCCCCGGCGGGTGCCGGCCTCGTGGCGCTGGCGATGTCGGATGCACAGATTCGCGCGCTTTACGAGGAAGGGTCTTACGAACTGATTCCGCATGACGGCATGCGCCGTACGATTGCGCAGCGGCTGACGGGGTCAGTGCAGACGATCCCGCATTTCTACGAAACGATGGATTGCGACATCGGGCGACTGATGGCTGCGCGCGAGGAAATCAACGCTGCTGCACCCAAGAACAAAGACGGCAAGCCGGCCTACAAGCTCTCGGTCAACGATTTCGTCATCAAGGCGCTCGCGCTAGCGCTCCAGCGCATACCGGACGCAAATGTGAGCTGGACCGAAGCCGGTCTGCTCAAGCACAAGCATTCGGACATAGGCGTGGCCGTTGCGTTGCCCGGCGGTCTCATCACCCCGATCGTGCGCAATGCCGAAAGCAAGTCTCTATCGACGATCTCCAATGAGATGCGTGACCTGGCGAAGCGAGCGCGGGATCGCAAGCTCAAGCCGCATGAGTACCAGGGAGGGACGTCGTCGGTTTCGAACCTCGGCATGTACGGCATTAAGGATTTCACCGCCGTCATCAACCCACCGCAATCGACGATTTTGGCGGTCGGTACGGGCGAGGAGCGCGCCGTGGTCCGCAATGGCAAGATCGAGGCCGCGACGATCATGAGCGTTACGCTGTCATGCGATCACCGCGCGGTCGATGGCGCACTCGGTGCTGAACTCATTGGTGCGTTCAAGACACTGATTGAGAACCCGGTGATGATGGTCGTCTGATGCCGTTAGTCCGCATCGACCTGCGAAAGGGCAAATCCGTCGCCCATAAAAAGGCCATCGGTGAGGCTATCTATCGCGCGATGCGCGAAACATTCGTAGTGCCGGATGAAGATCGCTTCATGGTCGTAACCGAACACGATGAAGACGGCTTTTTCTACAGCAAGACT
>JANWKN010000028.1 GCA_025451355.1 Pseudolabrys sp.
CCGCCAATCTACACTTTCACCATTGCCGAGCCCTATGAATTGCTGGCGCTGGTGATTTTCCTAGTCGTTGCCGTGGTCAGTTCCGCAATGGCGGGGCGAGTACGCGAGCAGGCAAGAATCGCCGCCAACCGCATGCGCGCCATGCGCAGGCTGTATGAATTCACGCGGCGGTTGTCGGGCCTGGCGACACTTGATGGAGTTGCCGAAGGGGCGGCGAGCGAGATTCACGCGAGCCTTGGACGTCCTGTCGTCGTTTTGCTCGCCAAAAATGACGACGTCGCTCTGACGGCAGCTTGGCCGCCTGAAGATACCCTTGACGCGGCCGCCATGACGGCTGCGCGTTGGGCTTTCAGCCGTCTGGAACCGGCCGGTACCGATACCGGCACGCTGCCGATCATTCCTTGGTATTTTGTGCCGCTGCGGATCGGCACAAAGACGCTTGGCGTGGTCGGCGTCGGGAAAGAAAAAAAGGATGCTGCGCCGCTCGATTCGGAGGCGCGGGCTTTGCTCGACACTCTTGTCGAACAGACGGCTGCGGCTCTGGAGCGGGCTTCGCTCGCACGCGAAATGGTAAGCGCGAAAACCGCTACCGAGACGGAACGCGTTCGCAACACGCTTTTGGCTTCGGTTTCGCACGATTTCCGGACCCCTTTGTCGTCGATCCTCGGGTCGGCCACCAGCCTGATTGACTATGGTGACAAACTCGACCAGGCGGCAAAAAAGGACCTGCTCGGTCAGATCAAAAAAGAAGCCGAAGACCTCGATGTGATGGTGCGAAATCTTCTAGCGATCACTCGCATCGATGCCGGGGCCTTGGAATTGCGGCGCGACTGGATTGATCTGCGGGAAGTGGCCGAACGTGTGGCCAGTGATGCGCGGCGACACGGCGCGCGCCAACAAATCGAGATCAATTTGCCGAACGATCTTCCGCTGGTACGGGCCGATGCCACCTTGGCCGAGCAGGCCATCGGGAATGTTGTGGCCAACGCCGTCATGCATACTGCCCCCGAGACGCACGTTCAGATCGATGCCAGCATCGCGCCGGATACCATTGTGCTGCGCATTACGGACGATGGACCCGGCATCCCAGCGGAAGGACTGCCGCGTATCTTCGAAAAATTCGTCAAGAGCACAGAGCCCGGACCTTTCGCGGCGGATGGCAATCAGGGCACCGGTCTCGGCCTTGCGATCGCCAAAGGCATCATGGAGGCTCACGGCGGCACAATCACAGGCGAAAGCCCGGTGCAAAATGGCCGCGGCGCTCGTTTCGTCATGGCTTTTCCGCGCGAGAGTGGGCCTGCATGAGTGGCAAGATTCGTGTTCTGGTCATTGATGACGAGGCGGCGATCCTGCGCTTTCTCAAGCCCGCGCTCGAAGCCAATAACTATGAGTTGACGAGCGCAGCGACGGTCTCCGAAGGCATCAAACGCATTGCCGCCGAAACGCCTGACGTGGTGCTGCTTGATCTTGGGCTGCCGGATGGCGACGGCAAGGACGTTATCAGGCGGGCGCGAGAGTGGTCGGATCTTCCGATTATCGTCCTGTCCGCTCGCGATCGCGAAGCTGAAAAGATCGAGGCACTCGATCTTGGTGCCGACGACTATGTCAATAAGCCTTTCAATGTCGGCGAGCTGCTGGCGCGTATGCGCACTGCGTTGCGCCATCGCATGCAGCGTAAGGCAGAAACTCCGGTACTGCGGGTCGGTGATCTCGAGGTCGATGCGGTCCGGCACCGAGCAACGCGCGCTGGCGCCGACCTCAGGCTTACGCCGAAGGAATTCGAGCTTTTGTCTTTTCTGGCGAGGCATGCGGGACGCGTCGTAACACACAAGCAGATCCTCGCTGCGGTGTGGGGACCAGCGCATGTCGAGGATACTCAGTATCTGCGCGTCTATGTCGGTCAGCTGCGGCAAAAGGTCGAAGAGCACCCCAACGACCCACGGATCATACTCACCGAACCGGGAATCGGATATCGAATTGCCGAAAGCTAAAACTGATCACCCCGGGCCGGCTACATCGGACAGCGCAAAGCCAGCAATACGTTTGTAACGCTCTGACAGTGCGCGTAGCTCTTCCTGAGTGATGTACTTGTCGAGATCGTCGAAAGGCTTGTCGCCGACCAACTCCTCAACCTTGATATTGATGAAATCCGGGGGCTGCTCGCGGTTGGTCCGAACAATCTTGGCTGCCGGTGCTACCCGTGCGGCCTCGTAGGCTTTGAGCGCCTCTCGCGGGTCGGAACTGTTCTTCAAGAGATCGGCGAGGGTACGGGCGTCGATTGCTGCCTGCGCCGCACCATTGGAGCCACGCGGATACATTGGATGCGCGGCATCTCCGGCAAGTGAGATGCGGCCAAAAGTCCAGCGGTCGATCGGGTCCTTGTCGACCATCGGATACTCGAGAATCTGGTCCGCGTCTCGGATCATCTGTGCGACGTCGAGCCAGTCGAAATGCCAGTCTTCGTAAAGCGAAAAGAAATCGGCCAGATTTCCGGGCTTGTTCCAGTCGTTCTGTTCGGTGGTATCGCGTTTGATCTCGGCCATCCAGTTGATCAACTGGGTGCCCTCGCCGTCGATGTCATCGACGATGGGGTAGATCACAATCTTGCCGGTCAGAATTGAACCAACTCTCATATAAGTGCGGCCGCCAAAAATCGGTTTGCGTCGCGTGACACCACGCCATGTATTGATACCGGAGAACGCAACCTTGTCGTTTGGGTAGAATTGCTTTCGCAAAGCCGAATTGATGCCGTCGCATACGACGACAACATCGGCGCGAACCGTCTCGGCCGGTTTTCCGGTTGTGGTCTGTTTAAAGTTGACGGTCGCGCCGCCATCGTCCTGCTCGGTGCCGGTGCACTCGCGATCGGTCAACACCGCCTCTCGACCGAGTCTTCTCAACACGGTTTCGTAAAGTATGACGTGCAGGCGGCCACGATGGATACCGACTTCCGGAAAGGGATAGCCGGCAAATTTTCCGCGATCCTCGCGATAGATCAGCTGGCCGAAACGATTGAAGAACGCGCACTCGCGATTTTCGATGCCGGCTTTTAGCAGGGCGTCGCCTAGGCCCAGCGTGGTGAACTCGCGCATGGCATGTGGCAACAGCGTGATGCCAACGCCGAGCTCCCTGATCTCGGGTGCGCGTTCATATACGCGGCAGGCAATTCCGCGTTCCTTTAGATTAAGGGCAAGCGTCAGTCCGCAGATGCCGCCGCCGACAATTGCTACCCGCATTCTTTCATGCCGATTGTCAGGCTTACAGCGGTTTGACCTCAATCTTGCGGAACTTGATTCCACCGGCGCCGTGCTGCAACACGATCGGACCTTCGTCGAACATGCCGTTACGCAGCTTGGCTGTCATCTGGCCATTGAGCACGACAGTGATGTCGCGGCCGTTCGCGGTCACTTCATACGTGTTCCACTTGCCCCCCGCCTTCGGCATTGGATTGACCTCCACGTAGCGGGTGATCGCACCAGTGCCATAGCTCGGGTCTTGGCGTTGGTCGAAGATATTTGCTTCGTAACACGTCCGGTCGGTGATCTTCTTCGAATCAAGGCAGCGGAAATAGATGCCGCTGTTGGCATCGTCGCTTGGCCAGAACTCGACGCGTACGATGAAATTCTTGAATGGTTTTTTGCTCACCAGATAGCCGGCCTCCTTGCCCGCCATCTTGTCGACGACAATGGCGCCATCCTCGACACGCCAGTTGGATTCACCGACTTGGTCCCATCCATCCAGGCTTTTACCGTCGAACAAGGTGATCCATCCTGCCTCCTGGCTCACGGCTTTCGATACGAGGGAGCCGGCAGAAAAGCCCAGAGCGGTGAGAGCAAGAGCAAGACGAATTGTGCGCCTCAATGCGATACGCATGGTGTTTCCTCTTTTTTAGCCGCTTGAACTTGTCGGTTGGGTCGTGGCAAGAATGGACGAAATCGTTCCACCTCTGTCAACATAGGGTTCCTGCCCGTTATTCCGGGCGCGCGACGGCGTGATCGGGAAACTCAGAAGCGGAAACGAGCCCGCCTCTGGATCCGGGTTTGCACGACATCAAATCGGAGGAAACAAACAATGGACAAGCCACTTTACGACCGGGGAATGGCTATGCGCCGCAAGGTGCTCGGTGACGAGTATGTCGATCGCGCTGTCGCCAATACGGATGACTTCAACCGCCAATTTCAGGAACTGTTGACCACCTATTGCTGGGGCGCCGTGTGGGGCGACGACGCACTCAAACCGCGGGAGCGCAGCATTCTTAACCTTGGAATGATCGCGTGCCTTGGACGAATGCACGAGTTTGAGGCGCATTTTCGCGGTGCGTTGCGCAATGGACTGACGCCTAACGAGCTTTCCGCTATCTTGCGACAAGTGGCCGTTTACTGCGGGTTCCCGGCTGCTGTTGACTGCCACCGCGTGGCGAAGCAGGTTTTGGCTGCGGAAGCCAAAAAAGGGTGATGGGGCGGATTTGTAAAGTCACGTTAACGAGATAGCCCTATTCTGGTCTTGAATGTGCCTTCATCCCGGGGCAATCAGGGCGCGGTTTGGCGGCTAATTTGCTGCCGAGGGTGGATAATGATCCGATCTTCCGTTGCTTTCTTGTTAGCGCTGCCGGTTGCCGCGGCAGTTGGAGCTGCGCCTGTGTTGGCGCAATACGCCCCGCCACCTCCCGGAGCTTACTACCGGGAGCGCTTGCCGCCGGTCGTCGGGGGCTATGATGACGAGGATCTGCTTCCGCCACCACCTCGCAATCTGCGACCCGGCCAACGGGGTGCCCGCGCTCTCCCGTACCCGGATGATGAACCGGCGCCGCCTCCGCCCCCTGGTCTGTTTGGCGCACCTGATCAGCGCCCGGGGGGTTATGGCCAGCAACCTTATCAGCAATTGCCGCAGCAACAGCCTCCGGTGTCGGGCGCGCCCGCGCGCGGCGCCAATGATCCGGACGCGCTGCGACCGCCTGGTGGCATAGGGGCAGCGCCGCAAGGAGCTCCTCCGTCGCCGACCGCGGCCCTGCCGCCGGATTACCAGCCGGAGACCGGCCAGCCCAAAGAGC
>JANWKN010000029.1 GCA_025451355.1 Pseudolabrys sp.
AACCATCCCTCGGAATCTTGCAATGGGCCGCCGAGTCGAGCCGTCACCGCCGTCGGTCCGGGCATCATCGGGGCGACATCCTTCTTGTGGCGTTGATCGTTCGGCGGACTCAGCAAGGAATCCATTTGGCGCTCCAACTTATTCGCGTTGAGAGAGCAGATTTTCGCTCAGTTGGGCCGAAAACAGGCCACTATGGTGTGACCGGACAAAGGCGGGAGGGCAGCAAGCAGGTGGCATTGTTTTGGCCAAATCGGATCCACATCCTGGTAGTAGGTGGCACTTCGACCGTTGTGCCATGCGTGCACAACGCCTCTCCATCCGGCCTGCCCGCAACCCCGGGGAACTCGCTAATCCCGTTGCAGTTATCACGTGATGGGCAGGGCCACGTCATCGGGCAGGAAATCGGCTGCTAAAGTCGATTCGGACGCGCAATCGTCCGAAACCAAATCTGCCAAGGCCAAGTCGGCGCGCGCGAAACCATCTGACACGAAGTCGACGACGACCAAATCCAAATCCGGTGTTGCGAGAAAATCCTCTAAGTCGCGGTCACCAGCCAAGAACGTCGGCGACAAATCGTCGGAAGCTCAAGTTGCCGATGTCGCTGAATCGGCAAAGATCGAACCGCCGCCGCCTGGCGTTGACGAGCCCGACGAAACAATGTCGCCGGAAGAGATCGAGAAAGCGCGCAGGCGTTACCTGCTGAAGCGGTTCTGGATGTCGGCGCGTGGCTTCTGGGGAAACTCAGGGCATCGGATCGCGTGGTTCGGCTCGGTCGGACTTCTGTTGTTGATCGTCTTCTACGTCGCGGTGCAATACGGCATTAATCTCTGGAATCGCAAAATCTTCGATGCCATCGAGAAACGTGACTCCGCCACCGTACTTTGGCTGTCGGCGGCATTCTTTCCGCTTGCGTTTACGAGTGTTGCACTGGGCGTCGCACAGGTCTTTGCGCGGATGGGGATCCAACGGCGCTGGCGCGCCTGGCTGACCGACAATGTGGTTTCACGGTGGTTGAACCACGGGCGCTACTATCAGCTCAACCTCGTCGCGGGGGATCACAAGAATCCAGAATACCGAATCGCAGAAGATCTACGGATCGCCACCGACGCGCCGGTCGATTTCATCGCCGGCGTCACCTCGGCGCTGTTGTCTGCGGCCACCTTCATCGTAGTGCTCTGGACGATCGGTGGCGCGCTAAGCGTGTCGCTTGCCGGCACGACACTGACCATTCCCGGTTTTCTCGTGGTGGCGGCGGTTGCCTATGCCGCTCTTGCCAGTACCGCGATGGCAGTGATCGGTCGAAGGTTTGTCGCGATTTCGGAAAACCGTAACCAGGCCGAAGCCGAATTTCGCTATGTGCTTACACGCGTACGCGAGAACGGCGAAAGCATCGCGCTACTCGGGGGCGAAACGGAGGAGCGCGATGGCATCGACAAGTCTTTGCGCGGCGTCCTCAGGCAATGGGCACGGCTATGTGGCCAGCACATGCGAACCACCATTGTGTCGCAGGGTTCGAATATCATCGCGCCGGTGCTTCCAGTGTTGCTGTGTGCGCCGAAATTCCTCGACGGCAGCATGACGCTCGGTCAAGTGATGCAGGCGGCCTCCGCCTTCACCATCGTGCAAAGCGCATTCGGCTGGCTCGTCGACAATTACCCGCGTCTTGCGGACTGGAATGCATGTGCGCGACGGATCGCCTCGCTGATGATGTCGATCGACTCGCTTGAGCGCGCTGAGAGCGGTGACGATATCGGCCGGATAGTCCGCGGTGAAACTAAGGACAAGTCGATGCTGAGTCTCAGCGAGCTGACGGTAACGCTTGGTGACGGGACCGCCGTAGTCGACCAGGCCGAGGTCTTGGTCGAGCCTGGCGAACGTTTGCTGGTTGCGGGCGATTCCGGCAGCGGCAAGAGCACGCTCGTTCGCGCAATCTCGGGGTTATGGCCATGGGGAAGTGGTCGTATCGACATCCATCCCGACCGACGGCTGTTCATGCTTCCGCAGCGGCCTTACGTGCCGGCCGGTACCTTGCGAAGAGCGACCGCATACCCCGGGGCGGCCGATGACTGGACCACCGAACAGATCGAGGAAGCGCTCGACAAGGTCGGGTTGACGCACCTGAAAGACAAAATCGAGGATGAGGAAGCGCCCTGGGACCAGACGCTGTCGGGCGGCGAAAAGCAACGGCTCGCGTTCGCGCGATTGTTCCTGCACAATCCAGACATCGTCGTGCTTGACGAAGCGACTTCGGCACTTGACGCGAAAAGCCAAGACAAGATGATGGAGCTCCTGATCAAAGAGCTGCCCAGCGCCACTTTGGTCAGCGTTGCCCATCGTGCCGAACTTGAAGATTTTCACAGCCGCAAGATTGTGCTCGCAAGGCGCAAGGGCGGCGCGAAACTCGTACGCGACATCGATCTCGTGCCGCGCAAGGGAAAAAGGCGGCTGCTTGGCCGCTGGCTGCGCCGGGCCTAGCGACCGCACCGAGAGACCGTGTCGGGGCGATATTGGGCCCTTTCAAAAAGGCCGTCCGCCTTGATACGATGCCACTTGGGCTGGGGGAGGACAGTGATGAGGCGGCGCGAGTTCAGCACGCTCCGCTGGGCGGCAGCGGCGATTTTCGTTGCCTCGGTATTTGGCGCGCCTGTATTTGCACAAAACGAGCCGAATTTGGATTGCAAAGAAACGCGTGTGCGCGACGAAACGCTCGCAGACACCGCAATGTGCGTGCTGAACCTCAATTCAAAAGTCGCGCTGAACGAACGCTGTCGAATAGCCCTGGTGCCCGGCGGGAAAGAACGCGTCATCGACGCCGGCAAATACCTCGTCATCATTTCCGCCGTCGTCGACAAGAATAACAAGGCCACATTAGTGGCCAAATGGAACAACGGTGATGGTCGAACCGATGATTTGAGATCGCTCGGCCCGGTAACAACGCTCAAGCGCGGAGCTGCGGATTGCTACCAAAATCAGAACAAGCACTTTGAGCTCTGTGTGTCGGACTTCATGGCCTGTCGCTGACGGCACTCATTGGCCGGTCGCGCCGAAGGGTAAACGAAAAATCAGGCCTGTCTCAAAGAAAAATCCAGATCGTCTTCAAGTTTGCGGCGGACGGGGCGGCTATCCCTTGCGCGCGTATCCTCCCTCGCGGGCGACAGATGCTCTGTCGCCCGCGCTTTTTTTATTGCAACTGTACTTTCAAACAGTCCGCCGATGCGCGATGCTCCATCGACGACATTCTGTTCGGCGTGGGGACGCCACCAGGCTCCATGGCCAGGTTCGGCATCGCAATGTTTTATGTCGTGATGGCAGCCATTTGGCTCGCCGCTCTTTGGTTTTTATTCGTTACGTCGGGAACGGCGCTTTTTCCCAATTTGTGAGCCTATCCGGCGGCCAGGCCCGGATTATCGATCAGTGGCACAACTTCTTGTCTGGCGCGATCGGGGTGTCACCGATGGTGTCGTCCACAATCCGGTAAAGCGGCCAAACGGGTCCAGCGACGCCGAATCCTTCCGTGCAATTCGGATCAGCGCAGAAATGATGGCCGCTTGGGGTCAGCATCAACTCGGCGCCGCATTCGGCGCAGACATGCTGAAGGCTTAGAGTGTCGTAGTCGATCATATGCGCACCTTGGCTTCTCTGCCTGCACCTGAACACTCACCAGAACGGAAACGTTGTTCGGCCGCAGTTTGTTTTCGCGCTGTATCTATAAAAAGTTTGCAGAGCCCACCTGTCGCGGTCCGCCAAGAATTTGCTTTCAAGCGCCAATCTTTGTGCAGGAGTAACCTGACACTGCCGCGTGAATTCGCGCCGATACCTTTCACGAATTTGTGGTCAGGCGCTTCCAATTCGAAGGAATAAACCGGCGGGACTAGTGGTCCTCATGTTTGTCGTTCCGAGCTGCTGGGCGGCGGTCGATGACAACTTTCATCATCAGACGAACAACGACGCAGCATCGTCATGAAGAAGTTGATCGGAATCGTCCTTGTCACAATGACCAACGCCCGCTTTCGCCCAATACTACGAAACCAGCAACAGGCCCGGATATTGGGCCACAGGGCGTGCGGTTACGCCGCCAGCGCGCGTTCATTCAAGGTCGCGGTATCTTGGCGAACAGTCCTACGCGCTGTCGCCCCGCGGAAACATTCATGGCGGATACTTGAACTACGGGGATACCGGAGGCGGCAGCCCTGGTTACAATCAGCTGTTGATGACCTGGTAGGTTCTGCCAAAGGATAAAGAAAAAGGGGCGGCCCGATCGTCGCCCTTTTTGCTTATTTTCGATCTTATTGTCCCTTGATTGAAAACCTGTCGAACAGATTGGTGTTTTGTGGATAGTCGATCGGCTGCGTGACGCGCCTGATTTTTGGCGGCGCCTCGGCCCGCGCTGCGCGTGCGGCCGCGATTTTCGCCGAGTTGTCAATAGCAGCCTTCGGCTCGGCAGAAAGTACAACGTCCGATGTCATGTCGGGGGCGGGCGCAGGTATGGTGGTCAGAGTTTTTCCGCCATCAGGACGCCATGGCTTGGGCAGACCAGTGCGGTCACTGGTGACGATCGGTGGTGGACCGTTTTCCAGTGTTGCATCCGCAACGAACAACAATCCGACAAGTACCAGGCCGACCACGGCCAAAAAGGTGAGAGCTGGCATTGCCGCGCTCCGACTCTCACACCTCCGCGTCCTCAGGAAGGCTAAGCCCGGCGATCGCGATTGGTCGAGTTGGACCATAGGCCTATGGTCGATCGAACAATTGGCTGCGCTGGCTGTTTTCGGCCCCTGGCGGACAATCCGTCAGAGGCCGTGCTACATCGCGCCGATCAGATCGTCGGGTTCCAGATGACCGGAATTTCGCGATAACCGGTGCCGTATTTCTCAATGTGCGCGAGCGAGGGGAACGGGTAGTGGAAGCCCTGAACCCGCAGTTTCTCCACCACCAGCATGTCGTAGACCTTGCGACGGGTAGCCTCCGCCTTTGCTCCGTCCTGGTCGTAGAAGGCGTGCCAATCGGGATGACGCGCGAATAGGAACGGGACATGGGTCACGTCGGACTGCACATACACACTGTTTCCGCCCGAAGCGATTACAAATGACGTGTGGCCTGGCGTGTGGCCTGGCGTGCCTTGCGCGATAACCCCGGGTAACACCTCCTTGTCCCACTCATATGTCTTCACGCGCTTCATCACCTCAAGATTGAACACGCGGCGCACATTTTTGAAATTGCTTTGCATACGACCGGGGCTCGCGCGGCCCATCTCGCCGTCATCCATCCAGAAGGTGTGTTCAATCGCCGGCACCAGGATTTCGGCTTTGGGATAACTGAGCGAATTATCATCCATCAACAGCCCGTTGATGTGATCACCGTGATAGTGCGAGATAATGACGGTGTCGACAGCGGTGCGATCAATGCCTGCGGCAGACAAATTGGTGACGAACTGGCCGCCGACTCCTCCGGACTTCTTGTAATTGGAATCGCCGGTACCGGTGTCGATGACAGCGAGTTTGGAGCCGGTGTTCACGGCGATCGGATTGTACGGCGTAGTCATCATGTCCTTTTCCATGAAGACTTCGGCCAGTGCGGCGTTCACCGCGTCCAGTTTGATGTTGGTGACGTGATCCTCGGCCATCTTGAAACGGGCGACACCGTCGGTCGCGACCGTTATCTCGATCGTGCCGATCTTGTAGCGATACCAGCCAGGGGCTTGTCTGCCGGCAGGCGGCGTCGCAGCCTTCACGGATGTGTCGAACCGCAGAACGGCAGCAACAGTTGCGCCTGCCGTTCCAGCCAAGAGATTGCGGCGTGTCAAATTGGTCATTGGCGTATCCCCTTGAACCTTTTCCCGGGATGTTCCTCCCGGGGTTGCAGGCATCGTACCAATTCAGTCGGTTAGTCTGGAAGGGGTACCATGTTCGGCGCGAATAGCGCAGTTCGAAAAGGGCGTGGTGCTGCTGCGCGAATCCAAAACCGCAAGTTGATCGCGTGCACCGAGTGTGTCCGCTTTCGGGCAGATGTTCACAGGGGTGGTCGTCAAGCAGCCACGTTTGTGGGTGACAACCGGCGTTGTGCCGGTCGCCGGCGGTGAGGCTGTTACTCGTTGGGGACGGATACAGACCTCGGGGACGAAGCCACCAGCGACCGGCTCCCTGGAGATAAGCATTCGCAAGCGGGGGCGGTAGGCGGGGTCAGGTCATCGAAAATGAAAGGGGTCGCCGCGCTGGCGCGGCGATCCCCTGCGATCGGCCGAAATAGGGGACCAACCCTTGTGCATTCGGCGTCCTGCAATTTCACATTGGCCTTACCGGGCCAACGTAGCTGTGCCACGCGTCACATTTGGGAGGTAATTGCGGAAAATTGCGCCGCGGGTGAGAAGGAAGGTGCTTTGGAAAGCCCTTCTTAATCCTGACGGGCCCGGATCCATGGAACTTTTCGGCTCAATCCGACGTTGGAACCGTCGTTCGATGGGCAGGAGAGCGGCATGGAGGGGTTCGACTGCTGGGTTTGCTGACCGGCTGTTTGGTTTGCAGAACCAAATCGCAATCATGGACCATCTAGCGGAGTGGATGCGTCAACATTTGGACGCACGATTTGCTTCGGCCCAACTGTACGACCCCAAACTCAAACGGCTGCGTGTCGTTGCGCAACGCGAATTTGCGTCGGGCCTTCTCGATCAATTTGGGGAAATGTCATAACGTCGGGAACGATCTGCGCCCGTGCGGCGCGCGTGCAACTGCCGATTCTCATTTCTGATGTGAACAACTGACGAGGACTGGGTCCCGTTTTTGAGCTTCTCCGAAAGTGCCGGATTTGGGGGCGTTCTTTCTATTCCATTGCTGTCCAGAGCAGGCGCCCTGATCGGTGTCACATCCTGCCATTTTGCCGGTCGTGCAAAACCTTCCGGGAGCGAAATGAAATTTGCCCAAGCGAGTTGTGAGGTTCGCGAGTGATGCCATCCTTGAGATCCGACGCGTAAACGGCAATAGGCCTGCCTAGGGGTTACTGTGAAGCGCCCGAGACGAGGGGGTAAAATCAGGTTTGTCGGTATGGGGGAACGTGCGCTGATAACCCCAAACAGATTGCGCTATTGACATCGGTGAGGGCAGGGAGGGTATAGCATTCGCGAGTCATCGGGGTTGGCGGCGGCGTTCCGATTTGCATTGGCAACTAAGAGGCGGAGGTTCGTTTCATGAAACTTCGTGTCACTCGAGTTGGGCTTGCATTGTTGTTCAGCGCCGTCGGCGTCGGTCTTTGCCATGCCGATTGCGGCAAATTACACGCGCTCGCTCAGCAGCACGCTTACGACATGGCTCGCCGCAACAGTCTCGATCACGCAGGCTTCATGCAACATCGCGGGCCAGCGGGTGCGGCCGCCGAGAATGTTGCGGTGGGATGCGATACTGAAGCCTGTGCAAGGCGCATGTGGATGCAATCGGCGCCGCACCGCGCGAACATGATGCTCGGCGGGTGTCAGGCTGTTGCCTCTGCCGTATCCGCCAGCGGCCGTCGCTATTGGGCCATGGAGATCGGTGGCGGCGGCGGCGGTGGTGGGCGGAGAGGTGCGATCGTCAGCCGCGGTGGAAAGGGAGCTGCGTTTGTCGGCCGCGACTTCTCTATTGAAGGTGGCAACGCGCCGTAACCCACGCGCCGTGGCGGCCACAGTTCTGTCATCCGCGAAAAGGCGGCGCCCCAGACTAACACCAATGTCCGTTTTTGGGCGGACAAACTCAATGTCTCCGGCTGCGCGGGTTCCTCTCCGATAAATTGCCTTTCACGAACGGATTTGTGTCGGTCGCTTCGCGACGACTGAAGCATTCCCCAAGACGTTCAAACGCTGCCGAGCTGGCATCAAGCGGCACCCGCAGCGTTGCGCCTTCGGCTTCCACCTGAAGCTTGTTGATCGATCGAAGCCGCGAATTGAGGCGGCTGTCCGCAAGCGTGATGCTCACTCTTTTCGGTTCGGCCAAGGCCTTGGCGTTCGTGGACCGCGAGCCTGCCGTGAGACGAACGGGATAGGACTTGCCTCGATCAAGCTTCCATTTCTGCGACTCGAGTATGACCGATAGCCCGTCTTGAGCACGCACGAAGATTATTCCAAGTCCGCCATCGGAGCGGCTCATGGTGCAGCTTTGCAATTTGTTTTCCTTGTAGGTCGGTCCGATTGTCCACGGTCCCACGGTGACCGCCTTGTTCTCAGAAGGCGGGGGCTGAGCGACGGCCGACCTGTTCTCAGAAGGCGGGCGCTGAGCGACGGCCGACCTGGCGGCGAGCCGTGTCCGCCCGCGCGCGACTTGGGGCGGGGGAGGTGGTTCACGCACATCCCATTGGCAAATTCGGGCACCCCTGTTTCGTTCGAGAATGTCGAGATGGATATGGTTGTTATGATAGCTGTCAGCGCCGGGGCCCAGCACTGTCGTAAAGCGATGACATGCGGAATCCCGCAAATCATCGCGAAACGGCTTTGAAACTGTCTTATCGGTGAGTTCGATGTGACGCCCGCCAGCCAGGACGAAGGCGCGAACATCGATGGCATTACCTTTTCCGTGCTCGCTAAGTTTGGCGTCGGCGATACCGTTGCGGCCGCGGCATTCGTACGAACCGAACGTATCGACACTGCGCAGCGCGTCTCCAAGCACGCTGACGTGACCGGAGGCCTCGTCGCGGAGCCAGACAACAAACGATTCCGCCATTGCGCAGCGCAAGACGGCAGTAGGCCTGATCTCGACACGTTTGTGGTCGGGCAATAGCACCGCCTCCAACCTGATCATGTCGCGACCACCGCAGTCGCCGGGACCGATGAGCCTCGGCAGCAATTCGATGGCGGCGATTGCCGTCAGCCGCTGATCGCAATCGCTCAATGCACTTGTGACATTCTTGGAATCAAAATCGGGGCCTGCCGCTTCGGCAAAGGAGTGGGGCTCCAGCCAAAATGCCGGGCGCGGTCGCGGCAACGGAACGCTTTCGCCGTTGGTAACCGTAGTCTCGATCGCGCTTTTCGCAGCCGCCGGCTCAGTCGGGCCGGTCTTCGACTTCGCCTTGACCCGCACAGACGTCCGCCGACTGTCGCTTCGCCGATGCGCTTTGCGACGCTGCGGTTCCCAATCCAGTGGGGCGAACATGCTTTCGTGATATTTATCAGACCGAGAATGTGACGCACTGGACCGGAAAAAGTCACCGTAGGATTGTGCCTGCGTGTCGGGCATGCCTATGCACTCGGCTACCGCTAGAACGGCTGCCATCTTGAGCCAACGCGCGAATCGACTCTCGCCACGCATGTGCGAAGGCTTAAGTGCAGCGCGCGGCAAAAGTTCCTTTTAATGGTCTTTCGCTAATACATGAGGCCGAACGAATACGAAGCGGGACGTCGCGGATATTTTTGTATTGGCGCTGCTGTCTTGGCCAATGAGGATGAGACCTGCTCCTCCGTTCACGAGGACAAGAGTGACAGGCGTACCAGACCAAGTTTTCATCGGAGTCATTCCGATGTGGAGAAATTCACCGATTGGTTGATCAAAGTATTGCAATCGCAGCTGCGGACCAACTTCGACCGGCGGCGTTCTTGCGCGCGCGTGTAGACGTCCGCCAGCGACGTTTCACCCGCCATGCCAAGCTCGGTAGCGGACACAACGACGAGGTCAAGGTTGAGTTCGACAGGACTCAGTACAAATGTGGGCCGTGCAAGGACTTCTCCGGCCAGGTCTCCGACCCCGCAACCGGCTGCATCCAGTACATTGCGCAGAGCGAATGTATTCGCGAACCGTCCTAACGTTATGGTCTTCCAAACGCCGTGAACGGTTTCAGTAGAAGTCGCAGGAGCTAGGGTGCTTTTCGCAATGGTGACTTTCTGAAGAACATCTCGGGCGGCGCATTGAGCACCAGCGTCCCCCGAATGGAGAAACGCGACAGCCCCGCAGAGTGTTGCGACAGCGAGCATTTTTCGCATTGAGCCACCTATCGAAATGACGATAAAGCCTGGAGCAAACTTAGGAGCGTCTCGGCGGATTGAACGTTAGCCAGTTCACACTGCACAAAAGAGCGGCACTTAGGCTCAAGGCACGGCCCCATAGGTTGGCCTTCAGTCCAACTCGATCCCGACGCGAGTATTTCGGATGCTCACCAACCGCGGATTATTCCCATGATGGAGGGCAAGCACATGGGCTTTGTCAAAACGAAGGATGGAGTGGAAATTTTTTATAAAGACTGGGGCAAAGGTCAGCCGATCGTGTTCAGCCACGGCTGGCCGCTGTCGGCCGATGACTGGGACGCGCAGATGTTGTTTTTCTTAAAACACGGCTACCGCGTGATTGCGCATGATCGTCGCGGCCATGGCCGCTCTACGCAGGTAAGCGATGGTCACGACATGGATCACTATGCCGATGATCTGGCTGCGGTCACCGCCCAACTCGATCTGAAAAACGCCATTCACGTTGGCCATTCCACGGGCGGCGGCGAAGTCGTGCATTACCTGGGAAGGCACGGCGAGAGCAGGGTAGCCAAAGCGGCCATACTGTCCGCAGTACCTCCACTGATGGTGAAGACTGCTGCCAATCCAGGTGGTCTTCCCAAATCGGTGTTTGATGATCTCCAGGCGCAGCTCGCGGCCAATCGCTCGCAATTCTACCGTGATCTGCCGGCTGGCCCGTTCTACGGCTTCAATCGTCCGGGCGTGAAATCCTCGGAGGCGATCATCCACAATTGGTGGCGTCAGGGCATGATGGGCGGCGCGAACGCCCACTATGACGGCGTCGTCGCCTTCTCCCAAACAGATTTCACAGAGGATCTTAAGAAGATCACTGTGCCGGTATTTGTGATGCATGGCGACGACGATCAGATCGTGCCCTACGCCGATTCCGCTCCATTGTCGGCAAAGCTTTTGAAAAATGGAACGCTAAAAACCTACAAGGGCTTTCCGCATGGCATGCCGACCACGCACGCGGATACGATAAATGCCGACCTGCTGACCTTCATCAAGGCGTGACGCCGGGATGGAGCCGCAATCTATGCAGGACGTATTCTGAAGGGTGAGAAGTTCGCGAATTTGCCGGTTGTGCGCCGACAAAATATTACATCGCGGTCAATGCGAAGGTCGCCCGCTTGGGATCGACGTGTGCCGAGATTGCTTAGACTCGCCGATGAGGTCGTCGAGCAGTGACGACTGCTTTCTCAGCAGCGAACCATAGTAATCGTCTGATCTTTTCCGTCACTCCAGCAACCGTTACGGGCTGTGGGGCGCAGCTCGGCGCGCGCGCAGCCGGTGCGAGTGGCGGCTCGGGAGGGTTGGCAATAGGCGGACACCGGTGTGCCCAGTCCCAGGGGATATCGTAGGTGCAGGTGAAGCGATTTGCATCGACGTACAATCCGGCAAAGGGGCTGCTGTAGGGTCCGATATTGAGTCCGCCGTAGGGTCCGATCCGCCCTATGTTCCCCAAGCGGCTACCGGCAACAAAGCCCTTGCCGATCCGGCGAACGCCTGATTGGCGATCGGGACAAGCGCCACTCCGAGAGACGCGATGATCGCAGCACTGACTTTCCGCACCATGGTACGCGCACCAATTCGTGGTTACTGAACAGTTCAACGCATACTAGGCCGTGCCTTTGGCGCCCGCCAACGCATAATTAATCATTAGTTAGCGGTTTAAGGCAAAAAGTGCCTGTAATATCAGCACTTCCTGAAGCAACGCCCGCAGGGGTAACGACCGGGGTAACGATTTGAAAGGCCCACAGGCTCGCAGCCGTGGCCGCTGGTGCGTTCGCTGGCGCTTCGGGTAGTTGGATAGCCCCTAGGGCTTAGGCCGCGAAACATCGGCAAACTTTGCCGTCGCTTTGTGACCTAGTTCACATATGGAATTCGCCGATCCTCCTAGTTTGCAAACATGCAAATCGCGGCAATAAATTACGGGGCACTGGCATCAGCTCTTGGTGGCACGCTGATGATCGTAACCATGATCTGGATTGTTGTTCTGGATCGCCGGGGCAGCCGTCAGTAGCTCAGAGCTTAAGCCGCCGGCTGTTGCGCCAAGCCGGTCAACGCCAGCTTCGCCACGTCGGCAACATCATCGTCGGTGAAACGGCCGCGCATTCTCAACATGGCGCCGACCCGTTCCAGGAAAACAGAACGCCGCTCTACCGGCAGACTGTTGGCAGCGGTCATCACGATTTTCAATTGAGAGTCGGTCAGGCCAACCATGACGGCAGGATAACGCGTCCCAAGTTCCAGACAAACGATAGACCCGCGGTCGTTTTGTTCATTAAGAAAATATTAACTATGCAGCACAAAAATGAAAGGATCGGGGGAGCGGATCTCGATTGGAGAATCACACAATGTTGATCTCGTCGTCCCCCTCACCAACTGCAATCATTTCACGCTGCCCGCAATGTTGCGCAGCCGCGAACATCAGCCTGATCGAACCAGATCTCGAGCCCCTGAAAGAACGGCACACCTTTTCGTGCGAAGCATGTGGGTCGTCGTATATCCATTTAATTAATCGGGCAGCTTAGAGAACACTTGCTTTGACCCGCCGTTACAAAGGCCGACCAAGCGGCAAGACCATCGCAAGCGACTTCCCGTATATCGTGGAAATTGCCGTGCCACCGGGCGGCCTTGGAAAGCGGCTAAAAGCGATGCACGCCTTTCACGATCGAGACGGGATTCAGGTGGCCCACCTCCCGCACAGACACGATGACGACAAAGGTGATTACCTGCTCTGGTGTTTTGCTCGCCGCACCGTTGCGGAAGAGTTTGCGGCTAAATTCTCCGGCACTCTGATGGGATAGGTACTGCAAGCGATTTCCGCCCGTGCGCCATAGATGGCCCGTTCGCGCCGCGCGTTGGCAGGCGAGTTCAGCAGCCGTAGGCACAGGTCGGCCAATGGACATCGGTCAGTGAACGATTCGTGGATCGGCCAGTGACCGACCACCACATTGCCATGTATGCGGCGGGCGTTACCCCGTCTCAGTACCGCTCCGGAACGTACATGTCCTCGGGGACCGGACCCCGAAGATAGTCTGGATTACGGACGCGAGGCGGTAGCTTAACGGTTTTGCGGGGAATCGTTTTGTATGGAATCTGGGTCAGCAAATGGCTGATGCAATTCAACCGGGCCTTTTTCTTATCGTCCGCTTCCACGATCCACCATCGTGCTTCCGGAATGTGAGTGTGTTCCAGCATCGCTTCTTTAGCCTTGGTGTACTGTTCCCAACGGCTTCGCGATTGCACATCCATCGGGCTAAGCTTCCATTGCTTCAATGGATCTTCGATCCGCATCGTAAATCGAAACTGCTGCACATGATCAGTAATTGAAAACCAGTACTTGATGAGGGTGATTCCAGAGCGCACTAGCATTCGTTCGAACTCCGGGACCGATCTGAAGAACTCCTCGCACTCGGCCTCTGAGCAGAACCCCATTACCCGCTCTACGCCAGCGCGGTTGTACCAGCTTCGATCAAAGAGGACGATCTCCCCGCCGGCAGGAAGGTGTGCGACATATCGTTGGAAATACCATTGTGTGCGCTCCCGCTCATCTGGTGCGGGTAATGCTGCGACCCGGCAGATGCGCGGGTTTAGGCGTTGGGTGATCCGTTTGATCACGCCACCCTTTCCTGCTGCGTCGCGGCCCTCAAAGATCACGACCACTTTCTGTTTCTTGTGTTGCACCCAATCCTGCAGCTTCAGTAATTCGCCCTGAAGGCGCAGCAATTCCGCGAAATACACACGACGGTCGATCGCATTCGACTTCGGATGATCAGAACGTTCTACCTGGTACTGATCGAGACGATGATCGTCAATTTCCATTTCTAGTTCTTCGTCCAGACTGTCAGCCATCTCGTCCGCGATGCGGGAACGAAGCGCCTGCTCGCTCGTCTTTTTCGAAGTCATATCTCATCTCCCAAAGATCCAATCGAATTTCGTTCTGAGTGTCATACTTGCATGGTTTTTCTGACTCCGACGTGACAGCCGAACAAACCGCACGATGTTTTCAAGGAGCCAACTAGGGTTTCTTTTGATCTCGTCGTTAAAAGGCCACGCACGCTCCATTGTATGTGCCTTTATCCGAAGGGACATCACACCTATCCAATGGCTTAGAGCAGGCAAAAATCAAATTTTTGGCCGTAGATAACAAGATCGGGCTGAACCGTCGATCTATGAGGGCGATGAACTTTTCTCTGTGTGGGAGAAAGTTTGTGTGGCAGCACGAAATATCCGCCGCGCCATTCAACCGCGATCTGGAATTGGCGGTTATCGATGCGAGCGGCGAACACACGATTTTGGTTCCCTGCCGCCGCGTTGTCGGCGGCTGGATCAAAGCTACGGCCGAGCGACGAGTTAACTTTCACCCCACACATTGGCGCGAATGGGCGACGGCTTAGATCAATGCAAGATATCGGAGCGTAGAACGGGGGCGATGTCTGCTTTACCCCCGAAAGCGGACACTCTCAGGCCGTTGGAATGTCCGCTAAGTGCCAATCGCGGACATCAGGTCCCTTGGTAGATCAGCAAGCTCGGTGCTGTTGAAGACGGCGACGACGGCCCTGTGGCGGGCCGTCGTCCGTGCTGTTCCTTCCCGGAGGAGAAGGTTCGCGCTCCGGATGAGCCTTACTTTTCTGCCTTTTACTTCTTCGCCTTCTTGACGCCGACACTTACGGCGTCGGGATTGAGGGCCCGGTCGACTGCGGTGGCGCCTAAAACTTCTTCTTCTTCTTAGTCTACGCCAAGGCCCTAGGAAGACTGCCGGAGCTGGGATCGTAGCGCTGCTGGGCCAACTGCTGCAGCGTCGTGTTCGATTTCACCAGCGGTGCGTCCGCGACTGTCGCCGAGCCAACCGCATGTGCCGGGCAGCGACAAAGCAGCGAGCCGAAAACCAATGCCGTTGCGATTGCGATTGTCCTGATCACGATGACCTCCTTTTCAGTGGCACCCATTAGTCGGGCGAGGTGGCGGCGTGATCATGGTCGATTTTCAGGCTCGGCCACCGGCCAGATCTTCGCCATCAACAAACTTACTAACAGACCCACAAGACAACCAAAGATGACCTCTGCGACCTTGTGCACGCCATGTTCGATACCACTCAGCTTGGAATGGTGTGTCAGTCCTGCCGCGATTACAATCGCTGCCGTAATCGGCGCCTGACGCCACATCGTCGGGATTTGAACCAAATAAGACGACAAAAGAACAGTCACGGCTAATGCAATCGGTAGCTTCCACTCGCTCGATCCACCCATGACCACAAAGATCAACCCGACCGCACAACCAAGCAACACGTTTATGAGGCGACTCTTGAAAATCCGAACCGCTTCTTTCACCTGGGGATCAGAGGCCGCGACCATTGAAGCAATGGCCCAGATTGGATTTTCATCGTCGAGAATGTGCGTCAGCACGTACCAAGTAACGGTCGTTCCGATAAAAACATTGACAGCGAACCTCACCCCAACGATGTCTCGTTGGATCGCCCCAATGATTTCTCGTTGGATCGAAATGAGCCATGTTAAGGGTGCCCTAATCACGCGTGTAAGTTCCGATCGTTGCCCAAACCAGTTCGTTTTTGCCTCGATCAAGAGGGGCCACAGTCAAGTCGGCGATACGTAAAGTTCAGCGATGGCGCAAGATCGGCTCATACCATGCCAACCACGCGCTTGGCCGCTTTCAGGTAGTTGATGTTCGGCATCGAATCGATGCCCAAGGTGACGATCGCTTTGCGCATGCCTAGGTAGTTCTCACTCTCGCAGCACGCAGACTCTAGGAGCGCGCCATTGAACCATACCTGCGCATACTCACAGATAATCCCGTCGACGGTGAAACCGTAGCGCATCTTCTCGATCGTTACCGGCACTAGGTCGGGATGACGCAGCGCTATTTCGGTGAATTCCTCAAGCGCGCAGGTTTCCCGACCGAGATCCATCTTCACGCCGAGGTGCGACAGGATGGTCGCGAGGTCTGGCTTCTTCACTGGAAACTGGAACTTGCCGC
>JANWKN010000030.1 GCA_025451355.1 Pseudolabrys sp.
CATTTCAGTGATCTTGGCATGACGGCGCTGCGCGATGGATGCAAGCCCGGTCTGAACGAACGCGAACTCGGTGATCTTGTCGAGCGTGCCTACGTGTCTCAGGGTGCGATCAATGTCATTCATTACATTGGCGTGACCGCGATGGATGCGCCCGATCTGGGAGTACCCCGCCAGTTTCCGCGTAGGCGGCGCGTACAATCGGGCGACGTGGTGGTGGCCGAAATCAGCGCGGCCTTCTGGGATCACCCCGGACAGATGCTTCGTAGTTTTTCGTTGGGCGAACCGAACAGGGTCTATCGCGATCTGCACGCTGCGGCCGATGCGGCGTTCGATTCAATCGCGGCGGTGCTCAAGGCCGGCGCTACGCCATCGCAGGTCATCGATGCGTCCGGTGTGATCGAGGACGGCGGCTTCACCATCATCGACGATCTGCTGCACGGCTACGGCGGCGGATATCTTCCGCCGATCCTCGGCTGCAAGAGCCGTCCGGCAGGGCCGGTGCCGCAGGAACCTTTTCGCGCGGGCCAGACTGTCGTGATCCAGCCGAATGTCGTCACGCCAGATGGCAAAGCCGGCGTGCAGACCGGCGAGATGGTGGTTATTAAGGAGACGGGGATCGAACGTATGCACACCGTTCCGCGCGGCTTTGTAACGCTCTAAAAAGTCCTGCTTACGCGGGCATTAGCGGGTGCAATGGCTCTCCCAGGCGCTCCTTCATCCAATCTGCGCTTTGCGAACGCCAACGATAGGCGCGGTTGGTGGCGATGTGGTTGCCGTCTTCGATCATCATCAGCTCGACGGGTCCCTTTGCCTCACGCGCGAGGCGTTCCGCATCCTTCGCCGGCACGATGCGATCGAGCCGACCGTTCACGATGAATAGAGGACAGGTGATGTTCTGCGCCACGCCCTCAAGCGACAAGGTATTGGCGTTCTTGCGGGCCTCTTCGGGCGTGCTGCAATGGCTGCGAATGCGAAAAGCTTCACGCGTCAGCTCCGGCAGTCCATCCCACGCCGCTCCCCAATTGAACGGCCCGCCGAGCGCGATACAGGCTTTGATGCGCTTGTCGAAAGCTGCGGCACGCGGCGCGTAATAGCCGCCCAGGCTGACACCCCACATGCCGACCCGTCTTGCATCGAGGTCTGAACGATTTTCTACGAAATCGATCGCAGCTTTCACTGGCACTTCGTAATCGCCACGAATCGGAAAGTCGTACTGCGCTTCGCCCTGACCGGGGCCTTCGAAAATGAGCGTCGCAATGTCGCGTGCAAGAAACGGTGCCTCGTACGCGTCACCTTCCTCTTTTGTGGAGTCGAGGCCGACCGCCATCACCACGACAGGCGGCCGTTCGACCCCCGCCGGCCTGCGCAGGATGCCGGCCAGTGTCTTGCCCTCATAGGGAATCTCGACACGTTCACCGGATGGCCGCAGGTGGGGAAGCGCAGCCTGCCGGCATTCGATCTGCTTTTTGTGCGCGGCTTTCATCTGCGCCTGGTCGTGCACGAACAGGAAAGACGCAAAATGATAGTAGACACCTGCGCGCTGCAAGCATTCGCCGGCGGTAAGAAAATGTTTCTTTGCCAGCGCCTGACGACCGAGCTGTTCGTGATGCGCCGCGCGCGCCGACCACGCGCTGCACCAATTGCTGTAGGACGAGATAGAACCGGTGACTTCCTCGAAGTCGGTGAGGACCACGCCGTTGGCCACAAAGCGAGGTCCCCAATGCGCGATTGCGGCCTTCAGCAGCGGGTCGGATGACATATGAGAGTTCCTTGTGAGGCTCGTCGGGCTGCTAGGTGGTCTTTTCGTCGCGGCGATACCAGGGCATGAAGCGCCGCGTCGCCCAGTTCACCGTAAGTTCAAAACTGACCCCAAAGGCGGCCAGCAACAGCACGCCGACGAAAGCCTCGTTGTGGTGATAAGAGCGTGAGTTATAGAGAATGTAGTAACCGATCCCGCCGACCGACAAGAAGAACTCAGCGACGACCGCGCCGATCAGCGCCCGGCCCGCGGCAAGCCGGAAACCCGCGAGCAGGTAGGGCATCGAGGCCGGCAGGACGATATCGGTCAGCATCCGCAGCCGTCCTGATCTGAATGAACGGGAAACTTCCAGATACTCGCGCGGCACCGAACGAGCTCCGTCCGCGACATTCATGGTGATGGCGAAGATGGCGGCGAAGATGATGGTCGCGATACGGGCCGCACTCGAATAGCCGAACCACAACGAAAATAGCGGCAACACGACAATCATCGGCATCGCGTTAAAGAAGTTTATGTGAACACGAAATATCCGATCAAACGTGGTGCTGCGGCCCATCAGCAGTCCAAGGACTGTGCCGATGACGATTGTAATCGCCAGTCCTTCGGCCACCGCCGCAAGACTCGAACCCAGCGCCTGCAGAAACGCGGGTTCCGTGATCACTTTTGGAATCGCGAGAATCACGGTCGTCGGTTTTGCCACGTAGGCCGGTGCGAAAGCGCGGACCACGAGCTCCCAGGTGAGCAAAATGGCAAATCCCGTGATCACCCGCGGCATAAATGCGCCGGATAACGCGCCCGACGCAGTCTGCGTCTTCTGAGCGGGCCCGACGGCGGTATTGAGGGCTTGCTCGGCCACGCTACTGTCTCCAGCGTGCGAAATGCTGCTCGATAATCAAGCCGAGCCGCGTCAGACCGACACCTAGCAGCCCGATGACCAGGATCGACGCAAAGACGCCGCCGGTATCGAAATTCTGCGAAGCGCTCATGATGAGCTGACCAAGGCCGGTGGCAGACAGAAAGAATTCCGCCGCGATCATTCCCACCAGTGCGCGGCCGATCGCCTGACGAACCCCCGTCATTGTGTACGGTAAGGTGTAGGGCAACATGACCTCACGCCACAGTGCCCATTCACTCGAGCGGAATGATTTCGCCACCTCGATCAGTTCGGGCTTGATGCTCCGCGCACCCTCAACCGTGTTGTAAAGGACTGGAAAAACCGAAAAGAGAAAAACGACTAGCAATTTTGGCGCAAACCCAAAGCCCATCATTGAGAGGATAAACGGGATCAGCGCCACCATCGGCGTGGCGTAGAGGAGCATGATGTACGGTTCGACGCCCACACGTAGGATACGAATGCGGGCAAGCAGCAGGCCCAGCGGCATCCCGATGATCAGCGCCAGTCCGAATCCGGCGAAGAAAAGTTTTCCCGAGTCGACGAGTTGAGGAATGAAATTGCCGCTGACTGTCAGCTGCCAAAGGCGCGCAATTGTCGTGGAAAACGGCACCATGAAAGCCGGACTAACGCTGCGTCCGGCAATTTCCCAAACGGCAATGCCCGAGAAAATGCTGAACCAGAACGGTGCGTGACGGCGAAGTGCGGTGGACTGCAAGGTGGATTTCCCGATCATCAACAGTCGTTCCGGGGCGATCGCAGGTGGAACCTGGAATCCAGAGAAGGCTCTTCGCTCTGGGTTCCGTTGTTCGCTCGCGGTGATCACCGCCGGCCGGCCTTCGGCCGGATCCGCTGTCGATCGCCAGGGATGACAATTCCTATTTCACCATCGCGTTCGCATCTTTCCAGATGCTGGCGTCGACGAATTTGTCGTAAGTCACCGGCTCCTTGTCGGGATTGATCGACCCGATTTTCTTCATCAGGGCGGCGACCGCCTCAATTTTATCGCGGGGCATTCCGTCATCCTTGGCGGCCCAGAAGTCGATGTCGAGAAACGCCTTGAGCGCCGCCTTGTTCACTTCCTTGTTGTGTCCTGTGATGGAAGCGATCTCGGCGACAGTATCGGCGTTTTTCGGATCTTGCATGAACCGTGCCGCCTCGATCATGCCGGCGACGGTCCGCACGATGGCGTCGCGGTTCTTCGCCAGGTTGTCCTTGCGAGCGACCATGATCAGATAGTGGCTGGTTGGGTTGGTGTTCTTCATTGCCAGCAGGATATTGAGCTTCTTGCCCTGGTGTTCGATCTCGGCGAGGTCGTCGAGATGCAGGACGGCATACTTCAGTTGGCCGGCGAGCAAGGCTGGTCCCGGAGTAGAGCCCAGCGCAATTTGCTTGGTGTCTTCGATTTTGACGCCAGGACAGCCAGTGAGCATCGAGCGCAACGCCACTGAGCGGGCACCGTTGATTGAGTCGACGCCGACGTCCTGACCGACGATATCCTTGCATGTCTTGCCGGTCTCCGTGGTGCCGATGACCCAGTCCGGGTTGGGCATTCCATACACCGCGACAAGCGGAACGTCGGCATTTGATACTTGGTTGATCACTGGCGGAGTCGGCGACCACGCCATATCGATGTCGCCGGCCACGACCGCGCGGGCCGCCGCCGTGCCGTTGTCAAACGGACGGATCTCGACGTCAACGCCGTGTTTCTTGAAGAAACCCTGCTTTTCCGCGACGAATGCAATTGTCACGGAATAGATCGGCGGAACGCCGGGGATCGCAACCACAATCTTCTTGCTTTGGGCCGCCACCGGCGTGATCCCGCCAAGGGATACCGCGAGCAGCATGCCGCCAGCCGCCAATGCAACGGTTCTGCGGATCATAGAATCCTCCCTTTACAGCTTCATTTTCTTATTCAGCGTCAACGCTCGAGATGGAATTCGGCTTCGCGCGCTTCCCGCATCAACGTACCCCACACCTGTTCGCGCAACTCGGCGAACCGTGGCTCGCGCAATGTGTCGCGCGTGCGCGGGTTCGGCAGATCAATGGTTATCGTCTCATGAATACTCGATGGCCGTCCTTTAAGCACGATGACCCTGTGACCGAGCAGCACTGCTTCTTCGATTGAGTGCGTGACGAAAATCATCGCCGTCGGCCGCTGCTCCCAGATGTGCAACAGTTCGAATTGCAGGATCTCACGCGTCTGCGCATCGACCGCGGCAAAAGGCTCGTCCATCAGCAAGACGTTGGGCTCAACCGCGAGCGCGCGGGCGAGACCACAGCGTTGCTGCATGCCACCCGACATCTGATAGGGAAATGCACTTTCGAAGCCGCTCAGGCCCACGAGCTTGATGAATTCCGGCACCCTGCGTTCGATCTCGGATTTTGGCGCACCCGCCATTCGCAAGCCATAGGCCACGTTTTCGAACACGGTCTTCCACGGAAACAGGCCGAAATGCTGGAACACCATTGCGACACCGGCGATCGGCTCCGTAACGCGTTCATCACCGACCCGGATCTCGCCGGCATCGTGCGGCAAAAGCCCGTCGATGCAGCGCAAGAGTGTGGTCTTGCCGCAGCCGGAGGGTCCGACAATTGCAACGATCTCGCGCTCGCCGACGTCGAAGTCGATGTTGCGGAAGACTTCGAGCGTGCCGTAGCGCTTGCCCAGGCCGCGGACGCGAATGCGTGGTTCACCTTTGGCAACCTGCGAAGCAGGCGCGGATCGGACGGCGGAAGTCGCCATTGCTTGACTGGTCACTCTGCGGCCTGCTTTGCGGGTTTGGTGTTGATCTTGGCCCAGTAATCCTCGGCGTCTTTTGATCGCTGCAGCGCTTCGAAATTCTCGAAGCCGGGCGCCATCGAACCGGATGTGCCGGCCAGAATCTGATGGTGCTCGATATTCAGCGTGCGCAGCCAGCGCTGCTGGCCCATAGTGATTGCGACGAAATAGCCAATCTCGACGAGCTCAGGCTCACTGAAATGCTTATGCAGGCGCTCCCACAATTCGTCGGTGGCCGGCAGGTCCCAGGTGATGGCTTCCGCGTAGGCGAGCGCGGCCTTCTGCCGCGCGTCGTAGCGTGACG
>JANWKN010000031.1 GCA_025451355.1 Pseudolabrys sp.
CTCGAAGGCACCATCAAAGCCGCCGAAGAGTTTCCCGGCTCGGGCGCCAAAGGCAAGATCGGCTCCCTGTTCATGAGCAACGCCAAGTCGTTCCTCACCACAGCCAAGCAGCTGATGCGCCGTATCCGTGACAAGGTGCCGTACAGTTCCGGCGATAAGATGATGCTCAGCAATGCCGGCAGCGGCTGGATGGTCGAGGGTTCCCCGCCGCGGTTGCTGCGCGATTACAACCAGTTGGTCGAGAGTTACAATCGCGGGGCCAACATCTAAGGCCTCGTTGCGGTACTTCGCACCCCCCGATTGCGATCCGGGCATCCCCTTCCTATGTCTGACCGGACCTGTGCCGGCGCGGCTGTCCGCCCGGCCGCAAAACCGCCGACATAGAGCGGCAGAGGGACACTAGGGAGAACTGGCTCTGTGCTTTGGCGCCGCGCTCCTGATCGACATGCGGTTCTATGTGTCGGCAAGCTTTGTCGGCCTGCTCGCGGGTTTTTCGGCCGCGGCCTATGTGGTCCAGCATGTGAAGATCAAGCGCGCCGAACACCAGCCTGCTGCGCAAGGCGGAAGTCGCGCGTCAACGCGCCATCATCGCGCAGGCCCGGCTCGACCGGATCGACACTGCGAAGTCCGCGATGCGCGGCGCCGTTGCCGACGCAGCGCACCTCGTCGCCCACAATGTCAGTGTGGTCGCCAACGAGGCTTTGCTGGTAGCGAAAGAAACCGTCGAGTCGGTCGAGCGCGCGGTGCGGACGGCCGCCGGCGCGGTCGAGACCATCAGGCACGCCAATGTGGTGCAGACCGTGCGGAGTTGGTGGTCACTCAAGGCGTGATGATCGCTGGATTCCCGCTTGCGCGGGCATGAACGGCAAACGAAGCTGTCTCCATGCCCGAGCCACGCGGACGCCTCACCGTAGCTGCCCTGCTTTCCTTCAACGGTGGTTTTGTCGACACCGTGGGCTTCCTCGGCCTGAGCGGCCTGTTCGTCGCCCATGTCACCGGCAACTTTGTCACGCTCGGCGCAGCGCTGGTGCTGGGTAGTCACGGCATTCTCAACAAGATCCTGGCGCTGCCTGAGTTCGTCGCCGTCATTGCGCTCGCGCGCCTTGCCGGCGGCGTCGCCCGCAGGCGCGGCTGGCCCGCGCTGCGCATCATGCTCACGACCGAGGTCATTCTGCTGGCGGCATTCTTCGGGCTCGCGGTGACATTTGGGCCGTTCGAAAATGCCGACAGGCCGCTGGCGCTGCTCACCGGCTTCGCCGGAATTGCCGCTATGGCTTTGCAAAACGCGCTGCAGCGCGTGCATCTTGCGAGCCTGCCGCCGACCACGCTCATGACCGGCTCGACCACGCAGGCCACGATCGACGCAGTCGACCTCCTCGCCGGCACCGCGGCCGGTGACGCACCGGCTGTGCGCACGCGATTGTCCCGCATGGCGATGAGCGTGCTGCTGTTCGCAGCAGGCTGCGCGGCGGGGGCGCTGCTGTTCTGGCTCGCGGGTTTCTGGTGCCTCGCCGTCCCTGTCATCGTCGGCGCGATCGCTGCCGCCATGCGTCTCGATGAGACAGTACAACCGGCATAGAAAATCAGGTTGCCAGGTTCGTCAGCAGTTGCTGCAAATCTTCGGAATCGGTCCGAGGTCGTCGACCGGCCGGCGTCCGGTCGTGTCCTCTTCCTTGCGCACCGCGGGCGGCAGCGTGCTTTGCATGGGCTGACGGTGGCCGACCGGCGCCGGTTGAGCCGGCGTCTGGCCGGGCTGCGCCCTGCCCGGCTCTTGCGCCAACACGGCTTCATTAACGAGCATCAATACGGGAACAACGATCGTCGTCGCGCGCTGGGACCTGACCTTTCGCGAACCGAACCGCCACTGTAACCGCCCGCCATGTCCCCGGTTCCCATCAGTATAGCGCAATGTCATGCTGAACGGTATCGCGAGACTCTCGCGCCTAACTTAGAGACCGGAGGCTTTGGGCATGCCGATACTGGATTCGGAGCGGCGGTCCCGGCGCCTGCAACTTGTCGACGAACATGTGAGGCTGGAAAACCAACACGACCTCGATGGCATCATGACAACCTTCGGCGCCGCACCTCGCTACGACGACGAGCCGTGGGATGCCCATTACGCAGGTCGCGACGGCGTCCGTTTGTTTTATTCAGAACTATTGCGCGCCATGCCAGACCTGCAGATAGACGTGCAGCGACGGCATGTCGGCGAAGCAACAATCATTCTGGAAGTTATTATTCGCGGACAGCATTTGGGCGCGTGGCGTGGCCTGCCCCCGACCGGCCGTCACATTCGATTTCCACTCTGCGGCGTCTACACTTTTGATGAAAACGACAGACTGGAAGGCGAGAAGGTCTACTATGACCGCGCCACCGTGCTCCGCCAGCTCGGCGTCTTTCATGAACCGACCGGCTTCTGGGGTCGCATCAATGCCGTTGTGATGCACCCGGCCACGATGGCGCTTGTCGTGCGACGAATGATTTCCGGATCTTGAAACACCGAGTGCCGTAACCTTGTAACAAATTCCGCATGTGCGCTAGAAACAACGGAAGTGTTTTGAAGTCAGAAAAATCGAACCACCTTCAGGGTTGGATAAAATCATGACAAGACGTGTGGGCGTTATCGGCGCGGGTACTATCGGCGCAAGCTGGGCGGCTTACTTCCTTGCGCGCGGATTCGAGGTTGCCGCCTATGATCCGGCGCCGAATGGCGAAGATTTCGCCCGCCGCTTCATCGACACGGCCTGGCCGACGCTGGAAAAGCTCAACGTGGTGCAGGCCGGCGCCGACAGGAAGCGTTTCGAATTTTTCAAGGACCCGGCGGCGGCAACCAAGGGCGCGGAGTTCGTGCAGGAAAGCGGGCCCGAGCGCGAAGATCTCAAGGTCGACCTTTTCGCATCGCTCGACGCGGCCCTGCCCCCGGACATCGTGATCGCGACGAGTTCCTCCGGCCTCCTTGCCAGCCGCGTGAGCGTGAAGTGCAAACACCCCGAACGCTGCGTCATCGGCCACCCGTTCAACCCGCCGCACCTCATCCCGCTGGTCGAGGTTGTCGGCGGCGCCAAGACATCGCCGGAAGCTATCGACAACGCGATGCAATTTTATCGCGACATCGGCAAGCATCCGATCCACATCAAAAAGGAAGTGAAGGGACATGTGGCCAACCGCCTGCAGGTGGCGCTGTGGCGGGAAGCCGTTCATCTCGTCGCCGAAGGCGTCGTTTCAGTCGCCGATGCCGACGCGGCGATCGCCTATGGTCCGGGCCTGCGTTGGGCGCTGATGGGGCCGCATCTGACCTTTCACATGGCCGGCGGCGAAGGCGGCATGAAGCATTTCATGGATCATCTCGGTGGGCCGATCCAGGGCTGGATGGACGATCTCGGCCAGACCCGGCTGACGCCGGACGTTCAGAAAAAAATCATCGACGGCGTCGCCGAGGAAGCGGCCGGACGCAACATGGCCGACTTGCAACGCTGGCGCGACAGAAAGTTGATCGACATTTTAAAGGTGAGCGGCGAGCCTTGAGAGGGCGAGCTCAGGCAAACCGCTCACGCGCCCGCTGGCGGGCTTTTTCGGCCTCTATTTCGCGGTCTCGCGCAGGCGCGGACGTTTGTAGAGAAGCCAACAACTTGCGCGCGGCGTGAGAGATCTCGTCCACGGCCAGTTCGAACGCCTCGGCATTTGCTTGCGACGGCTTGTTGAAGCCGGATAGCTTGCGGACGAACTGCAGCGCAGAGGCGTGCACTTCGTCTTCGGTTGCCGGCGGTTCGAAATTGAACAACGTCTTTATGTTGCGGCACATTGGATTGGCTCCTTCTCCGCCAATGTAGCAACTCGCACCCGAGGTCGCTATCCTTCGCGGCATTGACAAGGAATGGAACAATGCCCGCCCTTCTGAAAAATCACATCGCTGTTATCACAGGCGCCGGCTCCGGCATCGGCCGCGCCATCGCGGTTGGTTATGCCCACGAGGGCGCGCAGGTGTTGGTGCTGGACATCAACGGAGAAACGGCCGCAAAAACTGCAGCCGATATTCGAGCTGGAAGCGGCAAGGCGCAACACTTTACGCTCGACGTTACCGACCGTGCGGCCTGCCGCGCGACGGCAGCAAAAGTTGCGACCGAGGTCGGCCAGGTTTCCATCCTGGTCAACAATGCCGGTATCAATCGCCGTAATGCCTTCACCGCCGATCCGGACGCCGTCGTCAAGGACTGGCAGGACATCATGGCGATCAATCTCAACGGCGTCTTCAACGTGACACACGCGTTTCTCGGCGCCTTGCGCGCGACAAAGGGACGGATCGTCAATATCGCGTCGATCCAGTCGTTCATGCATGTGCGCACGCCGAACTCGCCGGCTTACACATCTGCCAAACATGGCGTACTCGGCTTTACCCGCGCGCTCGCCGCCGAGCTTGGCAAAGATGGCGTGCGTGTGAACGCGATCGGCCCGGGCCTGATCGAAACTCCGCTGAATGCGCAGGTCCGCGCCAATAATCCTGAGCTGGTGAAAATCTTTCTCGATCACACACCGCTTGGCCGCGCCGGCAAGCCGGAAGACATCGCGGGTCCTGCGATCTTTCTCGCCTCGGACCTGTCGGCCTATGTCACAGGCACGATTGTGATGGCGGACGGAGGCTACCGGACGATCTGATCGGCGAACCGAAGCCGTCAGGTGCCTCTACTCAATCCGACACGTGTCATAGAATTTCACGACCACGCCGTGGTTCTTGTGAGTGAGCGTGATGAATTTCTTCAGCGCGTAGAATTCATAGTCTTTGTTCTTGTAGCTGTCGGCATCAGGCGCATCGGGATCGGCGATCAATATCTGCGGCGGCTCGGTGCCGATCTGCAGAATGACTGGCTCGGTCTTGCTCCACCGGTCGACGTCGCCAGCGTCGACTACCGCCGTGACGGTGAACCGACCGCCGTTGCAGATATAGTTGTAGGTTTTCTTTTCTCCGGCGACAGCGCCAGTCGCGAGCATCGCCATCGATAGCGCAACAGCGCGTTTCATCGGCGCCTTATTTTCCAGCCGCCTTGCGCAACGCTGCGTTCATGCGGTCCTGCCAGCCAATGCCATCCTGCTGAAAATAGTCGAGCACATCCTGGTCGACGCGCAATGTCACGGTGTGCTTGACGTGCGGCAACGCCGGAGCCTTCGGCGGCAACTCCGCCGGCTTGGTTGTCACCGCCTTGAACGCCTTCTCGGCTTCGGAACGGGAATCAGATGTCGGACGTCGGGCCATGAGTTCCTGTCTTTAGTGTTGCCGCCCGTACCTCGCAACGCCCGCGTCGGTCTCCAGTTCCGGGATGCTTAAGGTGTCTGCGGATATTGGTCTGCAATTAATCATACCTGCGGAACTATTCATCTCAGCTCGGGCCAAGAAGCTCCATGCTTTTGTGAAAGAAATAGATACCGAGGGCGAGGCCGCCCACACTGCACCAGCCGGACACGGTGGCGCCGGCCCTATACGTGATCGCACCGCAAATGAGCGCCGTGCCGTACGGCAGCACGACCAGCAAGATCATCAGCAGAAGTGTCATCTGGCTGTCCCCCTGACGGCATTTTCGTCTTTTGCATGCCAGTCAGGCAAGGTTGGAGACCGTAAATTTGGCGGTGTTTCCAGACAAAATGCGACCTTCTGGGCCTTAAAGGTTCTGTCCGTATTTAGCGAGACAAGTCCGATTGCCCTTAAGCAAACGCAAATCAACCGATGTTACTGTCCCGGCCGGGCGCAAGTGCGCATACCGAGCCCGCATGACCGAGCCTGCGTTCGCCTCACCGAGACGCAATTATTTTTACGCAACAATCGCCGCGGCCGCTGGCCTGTATTTCATCGCCGTCGGTGCGGGCCTGTTGCCGATCCCGGGCGGACCATCAAACCTGCACGGCCCGTTGTGGGTGTTGCTTTGCGCTGGCGGAGTTTTTTCCTGGCCGGCGTCGCGATAGCTATCCAGACGCTCTGCCCCAATGCCATTGGCGAACTGCCGGCAGATGCGCCCCGCTGGCTGCGCCTCGTGCAGTATCTGATCGCGGTTGCGATCTTCTGCTGCTTCGGCGCGATCGCGAGTTGGATCGCGTTCGGGCCGGGCGAGCGGCAATTTTCCGGAACGATCATGACCGGCAATGCGACGATCGATGCCGCGATCGGCCGGACGGCTTTCGGCGTCGGCGCGGTCATCATCTGGCTCTGCACCGCAGAGTCTTCGATCAGGGCACAACGCGCACCGGCTAGCTCAGGCCGGCAAATCGTGCGGTCGGCGAAACAGTGCTGCTACGCCAAGGTGTCATGCGCGGGCTTGACCCGCCGCGATGCCGCCGCTCTATCGCTTTAACAGACCCATGATTTCCGCCTTCGCCAGCGTATTGAAGTGCAGATTGAAGCCTACGACGGCGGCCGAAGTGTCGGCCTTCACATCGAGCTTGTCCGCTTTCACCGCAAAAACCGTAAACAGATAGCGATGCGGATGATCGCCCTCGGGCGGACAAGGCCCGCCATAGCCAGGCGCGCCGAAATCGGTGCGTGTCTGCAATGCGCCGGGCGGCAGCTTGCCGCCCGCGCTGCCGGCACCGAGTTCAATCTCGCTCACATTCGCCGGAATATTCACCACCAGCCAGTGCCAGAAGCCCGAGCCGGTCGGCGCGTCGGGGTCGTAGCACGTGACCGCGAAGCTTTTCGTCCCCGCGGGAGCGCCCGACCATTTCAGGTGCGGCGACTTGTTGCCGCCCGCACAGCCAAAACCGAAATCGGCAGACAGGATGAAATCTTTTGGCAGATAATCGCCATCCCTGAAGCTGTTACTGGTGACTGAAAACGCCATGCAAGGTCTCCGTTCGCTCCCGCCCCGATAAAGCCTAGCGTGCACGGCCGGACATTCAACAGTCATCTGCGAATTTAGCGATGCCGTTCATTATTTTTTCGGCAATCGCTGGCAGATTTTGCAAGGCCGGCCGACCAATCTTTGGGCCCATCGCCGATGACCGATTTCTTTTCGACCAACACATTCGATCTCGCAGTGTATGTCTGTCTGTTCGTCGCAGTGGTCATGGGATTCATGACCGGTTGCGACGATTTTCGACTACATTTGCGGAATTGGCATTGCAGTGGCGGTAACGCCGAAGGCCATCTCTCTCCTCGCGAACTATCCGAAAATTCCAACGCCGCAGACCTGGATCACATTCATTGCAATTTTTATAGCGGCGTGGTGCTTTGATCAGCGGCGTGTTGCGGATGATCGTGAGCGGAATGGTCGGGCGCAATGTCAGCGTTCCGGATCGCGTCGCGGGCGCGGCACTCGGGGCCATTCGCATTGCCATGCTGGCGATCCTGCTGGTGCTGGTATTCGATCGCATCATTCCTCCTGGCCGTGAGCCGGCATTCCTGAAGGGATCGCAATGGCGGCCGGTACTTTCATCGGCCGCGCAGTACGGCCTGCAATCGCTTCCGCCGGCGGCCGAAAACTATATCGATCGTCTAAAGCGCCAACGCCGCCTTTGATCGGGCCGCGTGCCATCCTCCTAACGCTATTGACCTGGATTCGGCGACGTAAGCCCGAATTTTGCCGATTGAACGGCCACGTCTCTGCCTTAAATGCAGGGTTCCATGCGCCACGTGCGGAGGCGGTAACCTTTGCCTCCCGCGCCTTAGTGGCTGGCGCAACTGGCTGGGATAGCGATACGTTATCCAAGCACCTTTCGAGTTACAGGGTTTCCCAATGGCGGAAGTGACGTACGAGATTGTCGAGCACGATGGTGGGTGGGCCTACAAAGTGGACGGCGTCTTCTCGGAACCCTTTCCAACACACGCTGATGCTCTGGCCGCCGCCCAAGCGGCAGCTGAAGAGCAGACCGTGCCGGGACACACAGAAGTCATAGAATATGAAGACGAGAAAGGACGCTGGCACACCGAAACCGCCCGTGGCTCGGACCGGCCGCAGACCCACATCAAGGACAAACTCTGAGGCGCGTCTCTGCGCCGTCATCCGGGGAATTACAAAAATGATCTGGTTGCGAATTTTTGCGCTCGCTCTTCTCGTGGCACCGCCTACCCAGGCGCTTGCGCAGAGGATGATGTCTTCGATCAATCCGACAATGGAAGATGTTGATCCGGGCATCGATCACACCGGGCGGGATCGGGATCTGCCGTCGGAATTGCGCCGTCAGTCCGTGTACTACCGAACCGAACAGGCGCCAGGCACAATCATCGTCAACACCCACGACCGTTTCTTGTATCTCATCATGGGTAACGGAGTTGCCATGCGCTACGGCGTCGGCGTTGGCCGCGACGGCTTTCAATGGGGCGGCGTTCACAACATCAGCAAGAAGGCCGAGTGGCCGGACTGGACGCCACCGCCCGAGATGATTTCGAGGCAACCTTATCTGCCGCGCTGGATGGCCGGAGGTCCCGGCAATCCGCTCGGTGCGCGTGCGTTGTATATCGGCGCGACCGTCTATCGCATTCATGGCACGAACGCGCCTGAGACCATCGGTCAAGCGGTCTCGTCGGGCTGCTTCCGCATGGTGAATGACGACGTGGTCGACCTTTATGCGCGCGTTCCGGTCGGCACCAAGGTGATGGTGCAGCACCAATAGTTGCGCGGTCACTCCCAAAGACCGAATGACGCCCACTTCTCCTCGGGAATTTTCTCACCAATGGTGAAACGGAAATTCACGATTGTGAGGTGGTCGGGCGTGGCCGTGCAACGATAAGTCAGCACGTACCACTTCTTGCGACTGCGGAAAGCGCCGCCGCTCACTTCGAGCGTGTCGCCGGCGGCAACCGGTTCAGCCATTGCATTCGCCACCGCGCGATCGGGGCGATAATCCTTGCCTTGTTCGCGAATGCGGCTCATCGCCGTGTAGTCGCAGAGCTGTTCCAGCCGCTCGGCCGGTGCCAGCATTTTCAGACTGCGCTCGAAACGCCCTTCAGCGGCCGGGGCCGTCGCCGCCGCGATCGACACCGCGACCACCGCCAATCCGAACGCACGCATGCAACCTCCTGCCGGCACGGCTTTCGTTACCTTTATGTGCTCGCCGCCGGGACAGGCAATCGGCACTGACGGTTTGTCCCAAACAATAATGGCATCGACAAGTCGTAAATATCAGGAGTATTTCGGGTCGCGATCAAGCAGTTCGATCGAAATGCCCTGTGGCCCGCGCAGGAAACATATTTTTATGCCGGGCCGCGGCGAGTGCGGTTCCTGGGTGAACTCGACGCCTTTTTTCTTGAGATCGGCGGCGACGGCGTCGATCCCGGAGACTGCCAAGCCAAAATGATCGAGCCCCTGATAGGGCGTCTTTGGCGCCGGGTTTACGCCATCACCGGGATTGACCTGGGCGGTGAAGATCATCGCGCCGCCGAGTTTAATGTCGACGCGCGGCTTTCCAAGCATGGTGCTGCGGATGATCTCGGCACCGAACATGCGCTCGAACCATTGCGCGGTCGCTTCCGGATCGGGCGTGCGCAGATGGACATGATCAAAGGTGAAGGTCGGCATTGGCATTTTCTCCCGTAATTGCCCGCCAAACTAGGCATCGCCGAAGCGCGGGGCAACAGGCTTTTTCCTTCCCGCGCAGTGGCTTGCGAGCTCTCGCGTTTGCCCTCTTCCCGCCGGCCACGGCCGTGGCATCATAACAACGTAAAGCCTGCACCAGACAGGTGTACACGCTGTGGGGAAGGATCATGACCGCGCACAACCGTCGCCATTTTCTCAAACTGTCCGCCGGTGCGCTCGCGGCGCCGGCCCTGCCGCGCATTGCCGCCGCGCAAGCAACAGCCTGGCCGTCGGCAAAGACGATTCGTGCCATCGTGCCGTTCTCGGCTGGCAGCACTATAGACATCATCGGCCGCATCGTTCTCGATCCCCTGTCTCGTCAACTCGGGCAGACCATAGTGGTGGAAAATCGCGGCGGCGCCGGCGGCAGTCTCGGCTCGGCAGCGGTCGCGAAAGCCGACCCCGACGGTTACACACTGCTGATAAATGCCGCTGCCCATTCCGGGGCACCAGCCGCTTACCCCAACCTTCCCTACGATGCAGCCGCCGATTTTTCCGGGGTCGCCATTTTCGGCAGCGTGCCCAATGTGCTCCTGGTCGCGCCTTCGAAGGACATCAAGTCTTTGCAGGAACTGGTGGCCAAGGCGAAGGATGGCAGCATGACTTTCGCTTCGGCCGGCGTAGGCAGCGCGACCCACTGGGCGGCCGAACGTTTCATCGTCAGCGCTGGTCTGAAGGCGACCCATGTTCCGTTCCGCGGCGGGCCCGAAGCGCTTACCGAGGTCATGACCGGTCGCGTCGACTTCATCTTGATCGGCATCTCATCGGGACTGCCGTTCATCCAGAACAAGCAATTGGTTCCGCTCGCGGTGAGTTCGGCCAAGCGCTCGCCGACCTTGCCAGATCTGCCGACCACGCTTGAGGCTGGCTACAAGGATTCCGACTTCAATTACTGGAACGGCATGCTGGTGCCCGCGAAAACGCCCAGCCCGATCATCGAACGCCTCTTTGCGGAGACGACGAAGGTGCTCGCATTGCCCGAGGTTCAACAGAAGCTGAGCGCACAAGGCGTCGAACCCGCGCCGCTTACACCGAACGAGATCGATGCGATGATCCGGCGCGAGATCGCACTCAACCTTAAGATCGCGAAAGAAGCCGGACTCAAATTCAACTAAGTCGGTGTTTCCCTGCGGTTTGTGGTCGTCGCACGCCTTGACGACAGACATCGCTCGATACCGCAGTCGTGAAAAAGCTGCGGTAGCCAACTGATGCGAGCCCCAAGACAGAATTGTGACGCGAATCGCTATCCAACAGTTGCCCACAGGCAAAGGCGAAGTGCGTGCATTTCTATGCATTCGCCTTCGCAATTTTGCTAAACGAGAACACTGACAGACCGGGCAGGCATGGCGGGCAAAACAGTTCATGCAGCAGGAGGCATCGTGGTGCGCAACGGTTCGCGCCCGCTGATCGCCGTCGTACAGCGCGCGAAGGATGAGCTCTGGGTCCTGCCACGCGGCAAGCTTAAGTCCAATGAAAGCGCGCTTGCCGGCGCACGGCGGGAGGTTGTCGAAGAAACCGGCCATCGCGTCCGCGTGCGTGAATTCCTGGGCGCAATCACCTACCGCGCGCGCGGCCGCCCGAAGGTCGTACAGTTCTGGCGCATGCAGGCGGAAGTCAAAGCCAGCCGTGATGTGATGAAGGACATCATGGCCGTGGAGTGGCTTCCGCTCCCCGCGGCCATTCGACGGCTTAGCTATCCTCTTGAAAAGCTGTTCCTGCGCAGCGTCGGCCGGACCGCGGTGCGCCGTCGCAGACGCCGCCTGCGACACAAGCGTCTTGCAGGCAAAGGGAAACCGCGGCACCGCGCCGCTAAAACGCGCGGACATAAGTTGCAATCGCGCCGCGCTACGACATCGCGAGGACGCGCGCACAAGATATCCGGGCATTCGGCGCCGCGCGTCGGCCAAGGGACCATCCTGCAGCGCGTGTTGGGACGGCTTTCCCAATAGGCACGCGGATGTCTCGCGGCAGTCTTGCCAAAATTTAATTCACCCGCGGACGCCGGCAGGGCAATTCCAAACGCATCATTCACCGGTCATTCAAGCGAACAACCGCAACCTCACGCGCACACATAGGAGGTTCGCCATGACTACTCGGGCCAAAACTTTTACTGCACTTGCGGCTATCGCGACGCTCGGTCTCACAGCCTTCACCACCGCGCAACCAGCGCAGGCGCACCAACACAACGGTCACCATCATCATCACCACAGACACGTCGGCGTGGTCATAGCGCCCGTCGGTCCGGTCTACGCTTACTCCGGAGCCTACGGCTCCTACTGGACCCGTCAGCGCGTGTGGGATGGCTGGGGATGGCATCTGCGTCGCGTGCGTATCTGCGTTTAGAATGACGGACAACAACAAATAGAAGCTAGGCGGTCCTTGCGTCTGCGGATGCAAGGACCGTTTTCGGTATTCGGTTGGCAAAACACTGCATTGCAGCAGCCATTTCGCCGCCATCCCGCCGCAAGCATTGCCAAAATTTAATGCGCGCAAACAGGCCCTTAGTTCAATTCCGAATGGGCTATTCACCGGCCATTCACGCGAAAAGCAGGAACCTCGCATCCAAGACGTTGCTGAACCCAAGTACGCAGGAAATGAACACAACCGTCGTTGAATGAAACGAAGTCAGCGAACCAGAGGTGAGCCATGACTAAACTGACCAAAACCCTGACTGCTCTCGCGGCCGCCGCAACCATTGGACTCGCAGCTGTCGCCACCCCGCAGCCAGCTGAAGCGCGAAACGGTGGCGCCATCGCAGCCGGCATCATCGGCGGTCTTGCTGTCGGCGCGATCATCGGCGCGGCCGCAAACGGCCCGCATTACGGATACGGCCCGGGCTACTACGCCGCGGGTCCCGCATACGGATATGGCGGCTGCTATTGGACCCGTCAGCGTGTCTGGGACGGCTGGGGATGGCGCTCCCGCCCCGTCAGAGTCTGTGGTTAAAGGTTAAGGCCTAGCCAAATCGGACAAAATAACGCATGAAGAAAAAAGCCCGGATTCGATAACGCATCTGGGCTTTTTTCAGAACGAGGGGCGGGCCGGCGCTCAACAAATTTCCGACATATTGAAACCTTCTCTATCTCGGCACGCGGACAGGTTTAGCTTAGACTCAGCATTCGCGGTCGGCCCCACCGACCTCACCTGGAGGGAACACTCTATGAAGAAGACGATCTTCGCGCTTGCGACCGCGGCCGTGCTGGCAGCGGGTACACTGAGTGCCCCGACCACCGCAGAAGCCCGTTGCTACGGCTGCGCGGTCGGCGCGGGCGTCGCAGCCGGCGTGATCGGCGGCGCCATCATCGGCGGCGCGATCGCCAACAGTGCGGGCGCCTATCCGGCTTACGCGCCGGCCCCCGGCTACGTTGTGTACCAGGGCTATGGTGCGCCTTATCCGGCTGGTTGCCCGGGTGGCTACTGGGCCCGCCGGCCGCTGCGTGATCCTTATGGCAACGTCGTCGGCTGGAGCCGTCCGCGGTTCATCTGCCCTTAAAGATCGCGTAACCATTTAGGGTGGATGATCGCGCCGAAACGGAACTTCGGCCCGAGAGGACACCATGAGGAATGTAATTATTGCGCTCGCCGCGGCCGGCATCCTGGCCGCGGCGTTGCCGTCTCCGGTGCACGCGAATTGTAATGGCTGCGGTGTTGCCGCCGGCGTGGTCGGCGGGCTTGCCGCCGGCGCCATCGTCGGGTCGGCCATCGCAAACAGCCGCCCGGTCTATGTGGAGCCGGCGCCCGTCTATGTCGCGCCGCCATCGGTTTATGCCGTGCCGCCCCCGTATGACGGCCCGATCTGTCATGTGGAACGTCAGCAGGTATGGGACGGCTACGCCTACCGGACAAGACGCGTCCAGGTCTGCGATTGATGCTACTCAGCGCCGCATGTGCTCGAGCACGGCGGCGGTCGGCCAGCAATCGACCTTAAGTCCATTCTTCTTCTGATATGCGCCGAGCGCCGCGCGTGTGAGCATGCCAGCCTTGCCGTCGATCTTGTCCTTGTAGAGGCCAAGCGCGGTCAGCCGCTTTTGCATTAACTCGACGTCTGTCGTCTTGAGCTGGGCATTCTTACTCCAGGGCGTCTCGAATGGCCGCCCACCGGAGATGCGGTCGCTCAGGTGCCCGACAAACAGCACATAGAGATCCGAAAAATTGTAGTCCTTGAGAACAAAATAGTTTTTCGGCGCCAAGAATGACGGCCCGTAACTCCCTTCCGGCTGCAAAAGCGATGCGTCATAGGTAAGTTCGCTCGCAGCGAGCTTGCGGCCATTGGTCGGTACAAAACCGCTTTTCACCCATGCGCCGATTGGTCGTATCGTTTCGGGCACACCGATGCTGCAATCAGCGGTGGCCGGTGCGCGCACCTCGATCGCCCAAGGCTCGCCGGGACGCCAGCCTTTGCCGACAAGCTGCTTTGCCGCCGAGGCAAGTGCATCCGGCACCGAACGCCATATGTCCGCGCGGCCATCGCCGTCGAAATCAACCGCATATTTGAAGTATTCGGATGGCAGGAATTGCGTGAGACCCATGGCGCCGCCCCAGGACGAGCGCAAATCACTGCGCGGCACGCCGTTCTGCAGCATCTTCAACGCATGCAGGAATTCATTGTGGAAGAATTCCTTGCGCTTACCGACGTAAGCTTGTGTGGCCAGCACGCGAATAGCATCGTTCGGTAGCTGATAGCCACCATAGTCGGTTTCGCGCGCCCAGATCGCCAACACCACGCTGCCAGGCACGCCAAGTTCTTTTTCGATGCGTGCCAGCGTATCGCGATACTGCGTGGCGAGCTGCCGACCCCGCGTGGCAAGGCGATCGAAGCTCGACTCGCGCAGGTATTGCGACGGGGTCTGCACAAATTCCGGCTGCTGTGGAGCCTTCTCGGCCTGACCCGGAATGGCGAGGTCGGGCAGCGACAAGTCGGGTTCAAGTCCCCGGATAGCGGTATCGAACGTGGCCCGGGAGACGCCCATAGCTTGCGCCGCCGGCCATTGTGCGGCGAGCCATTGCTGAAAAGCAGCGTCCGCTGCCTCGCCGCAAACAGTTGCCGCCACCGTAAAAAAGGCGATCGCAACCGCGCGAGCTATTGTCCTCATCATTCCGCCGCAACCTCACGTCCGTAGAACCGGATGCCCGGGCATGAGCGAAGAAATTGTCTATTCCGCGTCGGACGACTACCGCGAGAACTTCTTGTATTTCAGCCGGTGCGGGATCACCGAGTCTGTGCCTAACCGGCGCATCTTGTCGGTCTCGTAATCCTGGAAATTCCCCTCGAACCACTCCACGTGGCTATCGCCTTCAAACGACAGGATATGCGTCGCGATCCGGTCAAGGAACCAGCGGTCATGGCTGATGATCACCGCGCAACCGGCGAAATCTTCCAGTGCTTCTTCGAGCGCCCGAAGCGTTTCGACATCAAGATCGTTTGTCGGCTCGTCGAGCAGCAATAAGTTGGCACCCGAGCGGAGCATCTTGGCGAGATGCACGCGATTGCGCTCGCCGCCGGACAGCGTACCGACCTTCTTTTGCTGGTCGGGACCCTTGAAGTTGAAGGACGCGCAGTAGGCTCGCGAGTTCATTTCCTTCTTGCCGAGAAGGATTATGTCGTTGCCGTCGGAAATCTCCTCCCAAACGGTCTTTTTGCCGTCGAGCGAATCCCGCGACTGATCGACATAGCCGAGATGAACCGACTCGCCGATCTTGATCGTTCCTTTGTCGGGCTTTTCCTGTCCGGTAATCATGCGGAACAGGGTGGTTTTGCCGGCGCCGTTGGGGCCGATCACGCCGACAATGCCGCCCGGCGGCAACTTGAAGGTCAAGTCGTCGATCAGAAGATTGTCGCCAAAGCCTTTTGACAGGTTGTTGAAGTCAACCACATTCTGGCCGAGCCGCTCAACCACCGGAATGGTGATCTGCGCAACCGTGTTCTGCTTGGCATTGGCGATCTTGAGTAGATCCTCATAGCGCTGGTAGCGCGCCTTCGATTTCGCCTGTCGCGCCTTCGGCGAGGAGGAAATCCACTCGCTTTCGCGCTGGAGCGTACGTTGACGCGCTTCGTCCTCGCGCTGTTCCTGCTGCATACGCTTCTGCTTCTGCCCAAGCCATGAAGTGTAGTTGCCCTCGTATGGAATCCCGCGTCCGTGGTCGAGTTCGAGAATCCAGCCCGTCACATTGTCGAGGAAGTAACGGTCATGGGTCACGATCAGGATCGCGCCGGGATAGTTGCGCAGGTGGCCTTCGAGCCAGTTCACACTCTCGGCGTCGAGATGGTTGGTCGGCTCGTCCAGCAGCAGAAGCTCCGGTTGGTCGAGGAGCAACCGGCACAGCGCCACACGACGCCGCTCCCCGCCTGACAATTTGGTCACTTCGGCATCGTCCGCGGGACACCGCAGCGCATCCATTGCCAGGTCGACCTGACTATCGAGATCCCAGAGATTCTGGCTGTCGATCTTGTCCTGTAGCTTGGCCATCTCGTCGGCGGTTTCGTCGGAGTAATTGGAGGCGATCTCGTTGTAGCGGTCGAGCAGCGCCTTCTTGGCGGCGACCCCCTCCATGACGTTCTCGCGCACCGTCTTCGTGGAATCGAGCTGCGGCTCCTGCTCGAGGTAGCCGACGCGCGCACCCTCGGCGACCCAGCCTTCGCCCGTGAACTCCTTGTCGATGCCCGCCATGATGCGCAGCAGTGTCGACTTGCCCGAACCGTTCACGCCGAGAACGCCGATCTTGGCGTCCGGGTAGAAGGACAGATGGATGTTATCCAATACCTTCTTGGAGGGCGGGAAGGTCTTGGTGAGACCTTGCATGTGATAGATGAATTGCCGACCGTTCATCGTGTTTTTGAAGCCGTGTTTTCAGGGAAAGCGGGGCTGATGTAGCGGCGGAACTGCGAAAGAGCAAGCGCCACAGCGCCGTCTGCAGCAGCAGTATCGGTAAATTTCCGGAAAGCTTGATTGTAAAAATCCCTTTGGCCGGCCCTTCGGGTACCGGTTCTTAACCGCTTCGGCGACATCATCCGACTCCATGAACCTGGCCGCCAGTCAGGGCGACCAAGGAATAAGCGGACGAACGCGTCCGTGGTCCATGTGGGAGATGTGTCATGGGTCGCGCCATATTGGCTATGTCGGGTTCCGCGGCATCCCTGCTGCCCCGTCCCTTCGTCACATTCCGCAACCTCTTCGTGGATTTCTGGCGTGACATGACCCGCGACGCGATCCGGCCATACCGGCCAGAATTGCACTATATGCGCGGTCCCGGCCCGGCCTGGCGCGCTAAGCATAGTCTGCCGCCGCTCGGCTGAAGCCCCCTTACATTTCGGTGTTCCCTGCCTAAGGTGGCGCGGCCCGGACCCTCCCGGGCGCGCAGCGAAAGGACTTTGCATGTTTCGGGCGGCCGTTCTCGACGACTATCAAAATGTGGCGCTGACTTTCGCCGACTGGTCCCCGATCACCAGGGACGTCGAGGTCAAGGTCTTCGACAAACCCTTCGCCAACCAGGCTGAAGTGATCAAGGCCCTGCAGGGCTTCGCGATCATTGTCGGTATGCGCGAGCGTACCCCCTTCCCGCGCAAAGTCATCGAGGCTCTCCCGGACCTGAAACTGCTGATCACCACCGGCGCCCGTAACAATTCCTTCGATGTCAAAGCGTGCAGCGAGCGCGGTATTACCGTCTGCGGCACCGGCGTCGTCGGCAGTCCCACGACCGGTATTGCTTTCGGCCTGATGCTCGAATTGACCCGCCGGGTTGGTTTCGAGAACGCCCGCCTCAAGGCGGGCGCGCCCTGGCAGGTGACCATTGGCCGCGACCTCGAGGGCCTCACGCTCGGGATCCTCGGCCTGGGCAAGCTCGGGCAGCGGTCGGCAACGGTCGGCAAGGCTTTCGGGATGAAGACAATTGCCTGGAGCCAGAACCTGACGCCCGAGAAAGCACAAGCGGGCGGCGCGGAACTCGTCACAAAGGAGGACCTCTTCCGCAGCGCGGATGTGGTGACAATCCACCTTGTCCTCAGCGACCGCTCACGTGGGCTCGTCGGCGCGAAGGAACTCGGTCTGATGAAAAAGACATCCTACCTGGTCAACACCTCGCGCGGGCCCATTGTCGATGAAAAGGCGCTCATTGCGATCTTACAATCGAAGTCGATTGCCGCCGCCGGCCTTGACGTATTCGATGTCGAACCGCTCCCGCTCGACCATCCCTTTCGCAAGATGGACAATGTCGTGATCACGCCGCATCTCGGCTATGTCAGCGAGCAGAATTACCGGAAATATTTTCCCGACATCGTCGAGGACATCCGAGCCTGGCTCGATGGCAAGCCGGTGAGGGTCGTCGAAGCGAAGTGACGACGCCGGTCGTCATGACCTGCCATCGCCGGGCTTGACCCGGTAATCCATGCGCAGGTTCAACGCGCGATATATGAACGGCTTCCCTCGCTGACATTCATCGAGGATGCGCGGGTTTGCGCCAGTTCGGCTATGCCGCACATGATCTCACGGAGGCGCTAAGCCAAACGCAACAGCTTTGCCGCGTTGTTGTAGGCAATATCCGCACGCAAGGATTCATCGAGCGGCGTCGTGTCCAGGAACGGACCGGCCCCTTCCGCATCAAAAGGGTAATCCGCCGAGAACATCACACGGTCCCGCCCCACCGCATCGAGCGAGCAGTGCAATGGTGCGGCGTCATACATGCCGGAGAGAGTGACCCAGAGATTCTCCTTGATGTATTGCGACGGCGGCTTCGGCAAGTTCCAGCCATACGGTTTCGAACGGCTGTCAAAGCGCCAAAGGAGGAAAGGCAGCGTTTCGCCGAGATGGCCAAGCACCAGCCTGGCTTTCGGGTAGCGATGGAAAACGCCACTGGAGATGATGCGCAGCGCGTGTGAGCCGGTTTCTACGCCCCAACCCCACATCGGCCGCACCAGCACATTGTGTCCCGCCAGCACCGGCAAAGGTGCAACCGGGTCGGCAGGGTGCAGATACACCGGCGCCCCCAAGGCCGCCGCACGTTCCCAGAAGAGATCATAGGATCGGTCGTCGAGATATTTGCCGTTCGTGTGCCCATTGATCATGGCGCCACAGAAATTCAGATCCCGTACACAACGCTCAAGTTCGTCGGCAGCGGCTTTCGCATCCTGCATGGGCAGATGAGCAAAGCCGGAATACCGGTCAGGACGTTTCTGCACTTCCTTGGCGAGAAAATCGTTCGATGCACGCGCGGCCCGCAGGGCTGATGCGGCTTCGCGTTCCACCTGTACGCCGGGCCCGGCGATCGCCAGCACGGCCCGTGCGATGCCGTGCTGCTCCATCATTTGCAGCCGCTGTTCGCCGAAATCGGTGAGGCTCGCGTAGAGTTGCGCCGTTTTGGCCGGCGCGACATCGACCATGGTGGGGCGCCAATAGGACTCGGTCGCAGGGTCCAGGAAATGCTCTTCGAGCGCGATTTTCTTGACCATAACGCCTCCTCACCAAGAGCCAATTTGCGATGCTTTTTTGTTTTTTCCTGTACCGTATTTTGGGCTAACGTGTACCATCATGCAAGGCGGCAAAGACCGCCAACGTGAGCGTGCGGGAAGCGTCATGAGTCGTTTGATCACGAACGACAAAAGTCAGGTTCAGGTGATTGCGCGCGCGGCCACCATTTTGCGTGCGTTGGAAGAAGAAAACGCAGGTCTCAGTCTCGGACAGATTGCCCAACGGGTGAACCTCGCCCGCTCCACCGTTCAGCGCATCGTTGCGGCACTTGAAACCGAAAAACTCGTCATTGCGGCGACCCCCAATGGACGTGTACGGCTCGGCCCCGCGATCCTCAGACTCGCGGCTTCCGTTCGCAGCGATTTCATCACGCTGGCACGGCCGCTTCTCGAACGGTTGTCGGAGGAACTGCACGAAACCGTCGATCTCTCGACCATCAAGAAGGATCATCTCGTATTCATCGACCAGGTTATCGGTTCGCAGCGCTTGCGCGCGGTGTCCGCGGTCGGCGACACGTTTCCGCTGTATTGCACCGCCAACGGCAAGGCCTACCTCGCACAGCTTTCCGACGACGCCATCGAGGCACTGGTCGGACGCGCTTATGACGCGCGCACGCCGAAGACGCTTACGCGGCTCGACAGCCTACTCAACGACCTCAAGGCCGTACGTCGCAACGGCGTCGCCTATGACCGCGAGGAACACACGCTCGGCATCTGCGCAGTCGGTGTCGCCTTACACGATCCGCTCGGCAACGCGGTGGCCATTTCGGTGCCGGTCCCGAGCCAGCGATTTCAGAATCGTCAGGCATTGATCGCCGACCGCCTGATCGCCACCAAAGCAGCATTGGAGAGTCGCATGAATTCCGCCGCCGCCTGACATCGGGCGGCGTATCAATCACACACCGCTATCACGCATGAACAAGGGAGGGTGCCGTGGCCAAACGAATTCGCGGCGTGATGTTCGAAGAAAATCTCAAGAACAGCATGGGGCTGGAATTTTATAATCTGTCCCATCGCTTCGGCTATCAGTCTCCGAACTGGCCGTATTTCGAGGACGTCAAGATCGAGCGCATCCACTACATGGCCAAGTCAGGTGTGCTGTCGCAGCGCATCACGACGTCGATGCATAACACCACTCATATCGATGCGCCGGCCCATGTCGTGCAGGGCACGCCGTTCATCGACGAAGTGCCGCTGCCGCATTTCTTCGGCTCGGGCATCGTTGTATCGCTGCCGAAAAACAAATGGGAGCCGATCACCGGCGATGATCTGGAAAAAGCCTGCGGTAAGATCATCCGTCCACGCGATGTCGTCATCATCAATACCGGCTGGCACAAGTTCTACGAGGACAGTGAAGATTATTTCTGCCGCGCGCCAGGTTTCGTACCATCCGCCGGCGAATGGTTCGTCGAGAAAAAGATCAAGGTTGTCGGTCACGATACACAGGCCAACGATCACCCGCTCGCCACCGCAATCGGTCCGCAGCGAAACGGACCTCTGCATCCACATTTGGCAGAGGAATACCGCGAGTGGTCCGGCGGACGCGACTGGAAAGACGACTTCCCCGAATGGGAGCCGGTCCATCGCATCCTCTTCAAGAACGGAATCATGGGAATTGAAAATGTCGGCGGTGACATCGACAAGGTCACCGGAAAGCGCTGCACCTTTGCCTACTTCCCCTGGAATTGGGATCGTGGCGATGGCTGCATCGTTCGGCTGGTCGCTATTGTCGACCCGACCGGGAAATATCGCATCGAGCGCGGGAGGAAATTCTGATGCACGTCAAACGTTTTGCAGACGCCAAGCCGTACGACGCACCCAATCACCGCAATTACACCTCGCTGCGCATGTTCGGGGCGGAGGCCGGCGGCACCAAGGGTCTGGTATTCGGCTATTCGCACTTCCTCCCGGGCGGCGGCGCCGGACCGGACGCGTCTCCGCCGGAAAAGGTTTATTTCGTTTTGCGCGGCGAATTGACCGTTATCGTCAATGGCAAGGAGACGGTGCTCAAGGCAAACGACTCCTGCGTCATCGAGCCGAACGAAACACGCGAGATCATCAACCGCGGCAATGAGGTCTGCACGATCGTGGTCGCGGTAGCGAATCCGCCGAAGTAACGGGCCTTCATCACCGGGCTTGGCCCGGTGATCTCGACCAGGTGGCGGGGACAAGCCCGGCCATGGCAATAATACCGGGAGGAGATGATGTCTGACGCGTTCCTCAAGAATCCGTTGTCGCTATTCGACATCAAGGGCAAGACAGCCATTATCGCCGGTGCATCGGGTGCCTTCGGAGCCCTGGCGGCGAAGACGCTGGCAGGCGCCGGCGCTAACGTGGTTTTGGCTGCGAGCAAGGCTGAAGAGCTAAAAAAAGTCGCGGCAGAATGCGAAAAACTCGGCGCCAAAGCCGAGATCATCGCGTTGCGGCCAAGCTCGGAAGAGAATTGCGACAAGATCGTCAAGGCGGCGGTCGATAAGTTTGGCCGCGTCGATATCCTTGTTGTTGCGTCAGGGCTCAACAAAGTTTCGAAAATCGTCGATCAAAAAGTCGAGGATTTTCTCGACGTCATGGACGCAAATGTCAATCAGTCCTGGCTGATGGCACGCGCGGCGGGCAAGCAGATGCTCAAGCAAGGTCAGGGCGGCAAGGTGATCCTCACGTCATCGGCGCGCGGGCTGCTCGGCCACCCAGCCGGCTACACCGCCTATTGCGCATCGAAGTCGGCGGTTGACGGAATCACCAAGGCGCTCGGCTGCGAATGGGGCGAAACCGGCATCACGGTCAACGCGCTCGGACCAACCGTCTTCCGTTCGCCCTTGACGGCTTGGATGTATGAAGGCTCGGAACGTGCACAGACTGTGCGGAAGGGCTTTCTCGCACGCGTGCCGAAGGGCCGGCTGGGCGAGCCGGAGGATCTCGCGGGACCGCTGCTGTTTCTGGCGTCAAAAGCATCCGACTTTTATACCGGCCATATCCTTTACGCCGATGGCGGCTATACAGCCGGGTAGTCCTCGATGCCGACCGAAACGACGGGAAAGCCATGAGCGCGATCATCGACATTTACTGTCATATTTTTCCCGATCGCTACTTCCAGGAAATGATCAAAGTCGCGCCGAATCTAGAAAACATCGGCAAGCGGCTGCGCGGCGTTACCAAGCTCTTCGACCTCGACGCGCGTTTCAAGGAGATGGACGAATTCGGCAACTATCGGCAAATCATCTCACTGCCCAACCCGGCTATCGAGGATATCGCTAGGCCGGATGTCGGTTTGAATCTCGCCCGCATCGCCAACGACGCGATGGCCGAACTGTGTCGGAAACATCCCGAACGTTTCCCCGGATTCGCTGCGGCTTTATGCATGACGGACGTCGAAGGCTCGGTCGCGGAGGCGCGGCGTGCCGTCAAGGATCTTGGCGCGCGCGGCGTGCTTCTCTACACGAATGTCGCTGGTCGGCCGCTCGACGATCCCGAGTTTGAGCCGATTTTTGCGACCATGGCCGAGCTCGATCTGCCGATCTGGCTGCATCCCGTCGGCACGGCTGCCATGCCCGACTATCCGTCCGAGAACAAGTCTCGATTTGAGATGTGGTGGTGTTTCCACTGGCCTTATGAAACGTCGGTCGCGATGGTGCGCATGGTTTTTTCGGGCCTGCTCGATCGCTACCCGCAGCTGAAAATCATCACGCACCACCTCGGCGGAATGATCCCGTACTACGATGGTCGCGTCGGTCCGGGCCTCAAGGTGCTGGGGCAGCGCACATCGGACGAGGACTATTCGAAAATTCTTACGTCGCTGAAACGGCCGCACATGGATTATTTGCACGATTTTTATGCCGATACCGCAATGTTCGGCGGCGGCGTCGGGGCAACGCGTTGCGGTTTTGAATTTTTCGGCGTCAATCAGGTCGTTTTCGCGACCGACACGCCGCTCGGGCCGATCGCGCCGACCATTGCTACGGTCAAAAAGCTGGAGCTTGGTTCGGCGGATGAGCGAAAGATTTTTTGCGGAAACGCCGAGAAATTGCTGAACATGCAATTTGGCTAGAGCTAATTCGTCTTCTTCTTCCTTTCGATATCCGCCGCGCTGGTGACACCGGTAAAACTTGGCGGGTCGCTCGCCGGAAAGCTGTCGTCGGAACTGTTCACGACCTCGTCTTCCTTGCTCTTATCCCGCGCACGCTCCTCCTCGATACTTTTGCGAACCCGCTTGTCAAGTCTGTCGCCCCGGCGGTTTTTGGATTCGGTCATTTTTTGCCTCCCCAAAAGGTCACGGGCAAAGTTCCGCGCCGCGTGAATTCGTGAATTCATGTGCCGATAGGAACTCCCAAAGCCTTGTGGACGTTCCACCCCAAATCTCCCGGCCCCCACAGACCTGCTGACAGTCTGATCAGGCAGCTTTCGTCAGGATCTTTGCACAGATTTTGAGATCGGCGACGAACTGCCGATATTGCGTTTGCTTATCAGCTTCATCATCGATGCGGAGGATATAGGACGGGTGGATGGTCGCTACCATTTGGCCTCCGTCAGATATTGGCAGCACACGTCCGCGAATCTTGTTGATGGGAAGTGGCCGGCCGGAAACGCTGCGGATCGCCGTCGCACCCAAGGCGACCACTATGTCAGGGCGTACAAGTTTTCGTTCGAAGTCGAGCCACCAGTGACAACGATCGATTTCATATGCATTGGGGCGCTTGTGAAGGCGGCGCTTGCCGCGCGGCTCGAATTTGAAGTGCTTCACCGCATTGGTGACGAAAACCGCCTTGCGCTCGATGCCGGCATCAACCAGGGCCTTGGCCAGAATACCGCCTGCGGGGCCGACGAATGGTCTACCTTGCTTGTCTTCCTGATCCCCAGGCTGCTCGCCAACCAACATGAGCCCCGCGCGCGCCGGACCTTCCCCGGATACAACTTGGGTGGCGTGCTTATAGAGCGGGCAGCGTGTGCATTCCTCTTCGGCCGCGCGCAACGCTTTCAATGACTTTATGGGCGATGGTTCGGTCATGGGTGCCTCTGCTGAGCAACCGTGGAGGCCCCACGAGGGTTCCGCTAGAGATCCTGCTTGATCCAGGAGGCCTGCACGTCATCGCACCAATTTCCGACATTCCACTCACCCCAGGCGCCAAGGCCACCCAATTCGTCCGGGCCGCAATAGACCGGGACATGAACAACTGACAGGCCGTTGTGAGCATGAGCGGTCTTCAGCACGGCGCGCAGCGATTTCGCGTCGACCCCGCCAGAGACGGCGAGGACACCAGACACCGAGCTCGCGAGCTTCTGATAGTCGACTGCGACGTGATCGTTCGTGCGAAACTCGGTTTTATACTGCGCAAGTTGTAATCCAGTGATCGCGGCCATCCGGCGGTTGTCGAAGATCACGATCATCCCCTGTGCCCTATGCTCGATGGCGTCGATCAGGATCTGCGGGTTCATCATGAACGAACCATCGCCGGAAAATGCTATGCCGTACCGCGGGTTATCGGCCAGGGCAGAGGCCAACAAGGCACTCGCGGCGAAACCCATGTAGGACGCACCGGCCTCGGTGAAGGTATCTCCCGTCTTCTCATCTTCGACGATCTGGAAACCGTTGGCCTGCACATCGCCAGCATCGAAGAATTTCGCGGCGCCGATCTCCTTTGCGAAATCTGTGACAATCTTGATCGCTGCCGGCTGCGGCAGGACCGGCTTCTGCCATACCTCATCGCGCAATGGCGCGCATTCAAAGCGCTTGCGCTTGTAGGCCGCCCATTCGGTTTTTTTGACCGCGCACGTCTTGAGCCAGGCGCTTTTGCTCTTCGCAGCGCCCGCGGCTTCCAGTTTCGCTGCGAGGCGGTTGGCAACGGCTGAAATATCGCCGATCAGAGCAACGGTCTTGTTATAATGAAGAGCGTCGGCAAGGTCGCCGTTGATGTTGATCACGGCCTGCGCATTTTTGTAGCCGATCCCCGAACAATCCGCCTGGCAGACGGCGCGCGAGCCCATGACGATCAGAAGTTCGGTTTCGGCCATGGCAAAGTTGCCGCTGATTGAGCCTTTCGAACCGCCGACATGCATGTTCTGCGCGTGCGCGTCCGGGAGCACGCCAGTCGAGCCGGGTGACAACACCACAGCAGCCCCGGCAGCCTCCGCGAGCCGCCTGACAGCGGCATCGTGACCGCGCGTCCCACCTCCGGCTTTGATTGCAACCTTGCCTGACTTCGCAATCATCGCGGCGGCTCGATCAATTGCGTCATCATCAGCCGGCGCAAGCTTTGGCAACACGGGCCGGCTCGGCAGGGCGGCGAGATTGACTGTCACCGTCGCCGGCTGAGTGTTCAGCGGCAACAGCAGATAGAATGGGCCAGCACGATAAGGATGGTTCACGCAGAGAGCGCCGCGGCGCAATGCATCACGCAATCCCTCCGGCGTGTGCAGGACATAAGACTGCCCCATGACTGCGGTCATTCGACCGAAGAGGCCCTGCTCCTCCTTCGGCACCTGCTGCATGTTGTAGCCTTCGCCGAAGGTCGTTTCGTCACCGTAGATATGGTAGACGCCAACGCCGTTCGACGCTGACGCGAGCGATCCCGCAAAAGCTTGCATCGCGCCAGGACCGATCGAAGTAACGACCGCCGACAGCTCCCCATATTGCCAGCGCAAGGCCGTGGCGGCGTGCGCCATCTCCACTTCGTTGCGGCAGTTGATGGTGCGCGTCGCGCCCTCTTCCTCA
>JANWKN010000032.1 GCA_025451355.1 Pseudolabrys sp.
AACCGAATCAGCGAGCGCCGCAGACGCGCATCGTGCGATAAGTGACCCGCACGAGTTGCAAACCAGATGACCAGACCGAGGTTGATCCAGGCGCCAATGGACGTGGCGAGCGCCAAGCCAACTTGTGCCAGAGGGCCCATGAGCAAGACTTTGAAAGCAATATTGACGGCGGCCGCTATCAACGCGGCCTTCACAGGCGTCGCGGTGTCGCCGCGCGCAAAAAAAGTTGCGACGACGCTGCGAATAAGAACGAACGGCAGCAATCCGAAAGCATAAGCTGTTAGCGTACGCCCCGCCGCCTCGGCGTCGGCGGCCGTGAAGGCGCCACGCATGAACAAGGCGCGCATGATCAGGTCGGGAATGATGAAAAATGCAACGATGCATGGGATCGACAGTAGAAGGGTGAATTCGATCACGCGATTTTGCGCTTGCCCGGCGCCATGGTGATCTCCATGCGCAATTCGACGCGACATCTCGGGAAGAATGACGGTCCCCGCGGCGATACCAATGACGCCGATCGGCAACTGGTTGATACGATCTGCATAATAAAGAGCAGACAGTGCGCCTGCGGGCAGGAAGCTCGCAATGATGGTGTCCGCGAACAGCGCCAGTTGTACGCCAGCTGAGCCAAGAACGGCAGGCCCCAACGCGCGGAAGAATCTACGCACATCGGCGTCGAGTTCGGGCCAGCGAAATCGGGGCAAGACACCTGCAAGCCCTGCATCGCCGGCAACCAGCAGGAATTCGAGAACGCCGGCAACGAGCACGCCCCACGCGGCAGCGTGGCCCGCGGTTGGGAAAAACGCCGCCAGCGCCAGAGCCAGCATGAGTGACATGTTCAACAAGATCGGAGCAGCGGCGGCAGCCGCGAAGCGTTGAAGCGCATTGAGAATGCCGCCATAGAGCGTCACTAAGGTGATCAGCAGCAAATAGGGGAAGGTGATGCGAGTGAGTTCGACCGCTAGAGTGAAGCGGCCGGGGTCGCGCGAGAAGCCTGGCGCAAGCACATCGATAACCGCCGGTGTAAATATCAGCGCAACCGCAAGCAGCACGATCTGACTTGCGAGAAGTAAGGTGAAGATGCGATCCGCAAATTGTCCCGCGCGCAAACCGCCGCCCTCTTCCCGAATACGGGCGTAGGCAGGGACGAAGGCCGCATTAAAGGCGCCTTCGGCAAAGATCGCGCGAAAGTGATTGGGTAAGCGCAGTGCGACAAAGAACGCATCCGCCACCGGACCGGCACCCAGAACGGCCGCCAATATAACGTCGCGGGCGAAGCCGGTGATGCGGGAAAGCAGCGTAAAGCCGCCGACGGTGAGAATCCGTTGAATCATCGGGGAATTCCCTGCTTCCGGCGAAACTACTGCGGATTTAATCGACTTGAGGCCTACGGGACGATCCCTTAAGACAATTTCTTGCCGGAACAAAGGGCTCAATCAGTCACCGCCGATGCCTTCGCCAATCATCCCCATTTTGCTTGCCGGCGGCGCCGGGACTCGGCTCTGGCCGGTGTCTCGCGATGCGCTGCCCAAGCAATTCCTTCCTTTGGTGGGTGACAGGTCTACCTACCAGGAGACTCTGCTGCGCGTGCGAAATCCGATGTTCGCCGCACCCATCGTAATCACAGGACCAAATTTCCATTTCTTTGCCCGCAGGCAGGCCGAAGAAGTCGGAGTCGAAGCGACCGTGGTCATCGAGCCCATGCGACGCGACTCCGCCGCTGCCATCGCAGCGGCGACGGCAGTCGCCGCCAGCCGCGATCCACAGTCCGTCGTGCTGGCACTCGCGGCCGACCACGTCATCCCGGACCTTGAGGCGTTTCGCGCAACGTGCCTTGCTGGTCGAGCCGTGGCCGACGCCGGGCGAATCGTGACCTTCGGGATCAAGCCGATTGAACCGAAAACCAGCTATGGCTACATCCTTCCCGGGGAAGCCCTCGGCGACGGCGGCGTTTTCGCGGTAAAGAAATTCGTCGAAAAGCCGGACATCGCAACGGCCACCCGTTATACGCGCGAAGGCTATCTGTGGAATTCCGGAAACTTTCTCTTCCGTGCAGACATCCTGCTTTCAGAACTCAAGCGGCTGGAGCCCGAGATCGCCGTCGCAATCGGCGAAGCGGTAGCGCGTGCCAGTAACGATCTCGGCTTTGTGCGACTGCAGCCTGAGGCTTTCGTGCGCGCGCCGCAAAAATCGATCGACTATGCCGTAATGGAAAAGACTGATCGCATGGCAGTGGTCGCGGGACAATTCCGCTGGTCCGACATCGGAAGCTGGGATGCGCTGTTCGATATAACTCCTCGCGATCCTGCGGGAAACGTTGTGCAGGGCCCGGTTGTGATTATTGACTCAAACGACTGCGTCGTACATTCCCAGGACCGTCTTACCGCGGTCGTAGGCGTCAAAGATCTTGTGATCGTGAACACCTCAGACGCGGTGATGGTCATGCCGCGCGCGCGGGCGCAGGAAGTGCGCGAACTGGTCGACACGCTGAAAGCCGAAAAAAGACCGGAGGCGACCGATCACAAGCGGACTCACCGTCCGTGGGGCTATTACGAATCCATCGATATCGGTGAGCGCTTTCAGGTCAAACGGATCGTCGTCATTCCGGGCGGGATGCTGTCATTGCAAAGGCACCGGCATCGAGCCGAACACTGGGTTGTCGTACGCGGCACCGCCGAAGTGACCATCGGAGATCAGGCCCGCGCAGTGCACGAAAACGAGTCCGTATACATCCCGATCGGAAGCGTACACCGGCTGGCCAACAAGGGAAAAATTCCGCTCGAACTGATCGAAGTCCAGACCGGCAGCTATCTCGGCGAGGACGACATCGAGCGGCTCGAGGACGTCTATAAGCGAACGACAACAACATGAGAGAGCGACCGAGCAACAAAGGGACGCCCAAGACCGTTTCCCGGGCGTCCAATTTGCCAAAATCGCAATCTTTGCGTGTAACTTTTTCTCACACCGCCGCAGATTATATCCGGGCAGCGGCCGTTTCACACTCTGTTGTGTGGCCAGACACGTCCGGAGCTTTTGACGCATCGGTGGCGACCAACTCCAACACCGGTTTGGTGTTGGCCAGGGCGGGTGCCAGCGGCTCCCCCAAGCCGATCAGCGGTTTCATTGCTTTGATTTGGAAGAACCGCTTAAACAAGCGATCAAGCTTGGCCATGAACTTGTTTTCTACTTCCAGCTCTGTCCAGATGATCGAGGGTAACGAGGTCACCAGGCTCGAGCAAAAGCTCGTCTTTGCTTTTTTCCTCAGGGGGAACCGGAACGGTGGAAACATCAGGTAATGAATCCTCAGGAATGCTCCGGCCGATTTTGATCATGAAATTATCGCCTCCTTCATTGAGTTTTTTAATTCGCCAGAAGACTTCGGACCCCGACCAGCGCGGAGGAACTGCACGTGTTCATAAACTCCCAACCGCTGCAATTGCCACATAGTCTTGGCAATCGATGTCATCGTCGATTCCTCAGAACATCCTGAAACATTGTATCCCGCAGACAAGCTCTTTTTCAGTTTCTCCTAGGCTGCCGGGTGTTCGCCCGGCAAGATAAGGACCTCGCTAAAGGCGCCATGCTTGAGCGCGTTGGACGGAGACGCTTCAGTCGTCACAAACCCCTTTACAGATTAAGAGCCGCGCGAATCACGCGTGCGCTCAATTTGAAATCCGGTTGGTCCAATTAAAAGAGGAGCGGACTGTGGAAAGCCGACATCCCCACCACGGCGCCGTTCAAGCGTTCATCAAGTGTTCCCGTGCCGGACGTGTAATCTTGGATTTGCTTCGCAAATTAAAACTATCGTTGTGGGAGCTGTGCAAGAATATAAATGTAGCTACAGCGACTTCACTGCGCGGCAGACGTCACAGGCGCACTTACGAACTTTCAAGACGGGGTGCGCGATTCATATGTTCGCCCTGTGGAAAAGATCCAAAGTTCATGAAAGGTTCTCAGTACGAGTGAGTGATTTGGCTTCATCCACGAAGATCCTGCTGATTACAGGGCCTGAAAGAGCAATAAAATCCGACTATTCGTCGCAGACCGCAATCGAGGATCAATCAGTCACCCGACTTGCCTCTCTGCTCTGGCGGCTTCGCCGCGCCGTCACGATTGAGAGCGGACTATTGAGTATACGGGCTGGGATAATTCGCGATCAGAGCGCTGCGCGGCCAACCATTGAACTCAACACAGATAGATTGAGTATCTTCCGTCAATTTCTGCGTCCTGGGGTAGAAAGTCAGAGACATGAACAACGTGAAACGAATTAAACAATGGCGTGAATAACGCAATTCGATCAGAAAGGGTGAGACGGATCATACAAATATTGCGCGCTCATTCCTGCGGCTTACAAACCTAGACAGCCATGTCTTTGCACGACTTGGCCGTTACGAGAGACGGGCTTATGGCGTCAAACCATTACAAATTTTACTGCTACTGAGTTCAACAGAATTTCGCGCTAAAGATAATTTTGTACGTCCACAGTTTAGGAGGGTGCGTCGAAGGAACGGACGGTATCCGCCGTTTCGGTTCGATCCGTTTTGGAGATCTGCGGGTCGGTTGCGATAGCGATGGAAGATGGTCGCGTAGAGAGAGAAGCCTGACATCGTTTGCCTCATCAAGATCTGCTTATTAGCGGCTAGCCTGCCTTCAGCGCGCGGCGCACGGCATCTATAATGCGATCTTGGGTCGGCGCATTGAGATACGCGTGCATTGGCAGACTGATAACTTCTGATGCTAGACGATCGCTCACTGCGACCCCACCCTTACCGACTGGAAATTGCTTGTAGGCCTGCTGGCGGTGCAACGGGATTGGATAATAGATCGCGGTCGGAATGCCTTCCGTCTTGAGAGATGCTGCGAGCGCGTCACGCCTTCCGCCCGGAAGCCGTAGCGTGTATTGCGCCCAGATCGAGGTCGAACCGGCCGGCACCGTGGGCGTTATTGCAACGCCGGCAAGCCCTTGAGCGTAACGGCGGGCCACACGGTCTCGGGCTTCGATCTCATCGGGAAAAATTTTCAGCTTTTCAATTAAGATGGCGGCCTGGATCGTGTCGAGCCGCGAGGCAAGACCGATACGGATATTGTCGTATTTGTCGCTGCCGTGGCCGTGCATCCGCAGGCTCCGCAAGACATTGGCCATCTCGTCATCGTCGGTCATCACCGCGCCGCCGTCGCCGTAGCAGCCGAGCGGCTTGGCCGGAAAGAAACTCGTTGCCGTCGCGTGGCCGAAGGTGCCAAGCCGGCGGTTATTGAATGTCGCACCGAAGCTTTGGGCGGCGTCGTCGAGGATGAACAGGCCTTCCGAGACTTCAGCTACCGCGGCGTGGTCGGCCGCCAGACCAAACAGGTCGACCGGAATCACCACCTTCGGGGTGAGCCCCGCAGCTTTTGCAGCCGCGACAGCGCCTGGAATACCGCTCACCTCGATATTGAATGTAGTCGCATCGACATCGACGAAAACTGGCGTCGCGCCAACCAGGGCCGCCACTTCCGCGGTCGCACAAAATGTGAACGATGGGCAAAGCACCGCGTCCCCCGGCCCAACGCCTAACGCACGCAGCACCAGCACCAATGCGTCGGTGCCGCTAGCGCAGGTGATCACATGCTTGGCGCCGCAGAAGGTGGCGAGTTCGATCTCAAATGCACGCACCTCGGGCCCCAGAACGAACTGGCAATGGTTGAGAACACGGGCGACCGCGGCATCGACCGCGGCACCAAGACGTCGGCGCTGCGCACCAACGTCAACAAACGGAATTGACGGAGGATTGGTTCTAAGATTCATCAAACCGTCCGGGATAAAGCAACCGCGTCGATTAGCCTGCAACCGCGCGCGGGACTTTTCGTTGCGCGGGCGTGACTTTGCTCGAACGAACGGCGAGACATTGCGTCGCGATCTCGAGGCTGGCAACACCTTCCTCGCCGGTCACGGCAGGGGTCGCACCGGAGCGGACCGCACGCAGGAATGCGATAAGTTCCGAACGAAGCGGCTCGGCATGGCCAACCGAAAGATGCCGCATCGAATAGCTGCCGTCCGGTTGGAAACCGAAACATTCGGTGACCTGACGAGTGAGCAGATCACCCATCACGTACTTGCCGCGCGTGGCAACGGTGACATTCCGCGCCTTGAACGGCGTGAGCCAATTGGTGTTGATTTGTGCAAGCACGCCCGACGCGGTACGGAATTGCAGCAGTGCGATATCCTCGCGCTCCGCGACCGCGCTGGAGAGCTGTGGCTGCACTTCGACGATGTCCGAATCGGTGAACCAGCCGATCAAGTCGATGTCGTGCACCGCTAGGTCGATCACCACGCCGACATTCGACATGCGCGGCGGGAATGGTCCGACGCGGGTGATGGCGATCGAGAGAATATCCTCGCCGCGGATCGCTCCCTTGATTGCCTCGACGGCAGGATTGAAGCGCTCGACGTGTCCGACCATCAACGTCACGCCTGCGCGGCGCGCGGCGCCGGTGATTTCCCGTCCTTCGTCGACGGAAGAGGCAATCGGCTTTTCCACCATCACGTGGACGCCGTGCGCAATGCATGTCAGGGCGATATCGCGGTGCAGATGCGTCGGTGCCGCGATCGTAATTGCGTCGACTTCCCGGTCGAGCAATTCCTCGACGTTGGTTACAGCCGCGCAGCCCAATGTGCGGGCCACGAATTCGGCCTGCTTGCGATCGGGATCCGCGACGCCGACCAATTCAGTGCCGGGCAAACCGACGAATACACGAGCATGATTGCTGCCCATGACACCGACGCCCACGACGCCCACACGCAATGGACGCTCTGCGTTTGCTGCTGCAGCCTGCATCATGAGCCCCTTGTCCCTTCAGCCACTTATCCCCTACCACGACAGGCAGCGGCTGGCGACCTCCCGTGGAACACAGAACTGAACACGTTTTGCATCAGTGTGTGGCGGTATGTGATTTCAATGGTTTACGAGGAGTGAAACTGCCGAGAATGACCGAAATCGACCTAAGCGGAAATAGTAAAACGTTACAGACTAACCTATTGAAATCACAGTAGCCCATGTTTTGCATCAAACCGTTACAAGGGAGCAAATTACCAGCGCATAAATTGTGCAGCAGCGCCTATTCTGCAGCGCGCGACGCGGGAAGCGGCAGCTGCAAGCCGGCTGCGACGGCGTCATCGCGGAAGGATTTGACCGCGGCGAGCGAAAGCTCGGCGGCCGTTTTTGTGCCCAGCGCGGGAAGTTTTTTGAGAACGTCGGCCGGCGCCGTGATGATGTGGCAGCCCATCGCATCCGCTTCCACAACGTTGAAGACTTCGCGCGTCGAAGCCCAGATGACCTCGACGTTGCGCGTCTTGCGCGCCCGCGCAATGGCATCCTGCATGATCGGCCGATAGTCAAGTCCCAAGTCCGCGAGTCGGCCGGCGAAAACCGAGACGCAGGCGGGCGCATCGCCGCTGAGCGCCTCGATCGCGCGCGCAACTTGCTCGCCCGTAAAGATCGCGGTTATGTTAATCTTGACGCCCTCGCGCG
>JANWKN010000033.1 GCA_025451355.1 Pseudolabrys sp.
CGCCTATTTCTTCTCGTCGCTCTTGAGAAAGCCCGAAAACTTCTTCTGGAAGCGCGACACGCGGCCGCCGCGGTCGACGAGCTGCTGCTGACCGCCGGTCCAGGCCGGATGTGACTTCGGGTCGATGTCGAGATGCAGAACGTCACCCTCTTTGCCCCAGGTGGAGCGGGTGGTGAATTCGCTGCCGTCGGTCATCACCACTTTGATGGCGTGGTAGCCGGGATGGATATCTTGTTTCATCGTCAGTTTCCGGGCGCGCAGGCGCGCCAAATGAGGGCTGAATTTGGGGGCTCTATACAGCAGGCGGTCGCTGGCGGCAAGCCGTGGCAATTGACCGCCGTCATCCTTGCGGGGCATTAAGACTGCGCAAGATTAACGTCAAACACAGGATTTGTATGGGTTTTTCCAGCGACGGACGGGGGCTCGATGATGCGGGCGCGCCGCGAGTGGGCGAGCAGCGCAAGTTGAAACTCAGACCGCTGAGACGGCTGGCGACCTACGTCGTGCGCTATCGCGGCCGTGCGCTTGCGGCGTTGATCGCGCTCGTCGTTGCAGCGCTCACCACGCTGATCGTGCCGGTAGCAGTCCGCCGCATGATCGATTTCGGTTTCTCCGACAAGGCGGTGCAACTGATCGACAGCTACTTTGCGGTGATGATCGGGGTCGTGGCCGTGCTCGCGATCTCGAGTGCTCTGCGCTACTACTTGGTCACGACCCTGGGCGAGCGCATCGTGGCCGATCTGCGATCCGATGTCTTCGCGCACCTCACTCAATTGTCGTCTGCATTCTTCGATACGGCCCGTACTGGCGAAATCGTTTCGCGGCTGACCGCAGACACCACGCAGATCAAATCGGCCGTCGGCGCTTCAATATCGATCGCATTGCGCAACCTGCTGCTTTTCTTCGGGGGCGCGGCCATGATGGTGGTCACCAGCCCGCGTTTGTCCTTGTTCGTACTCGGAGCGATACCGATCATCGTGCTTCCGCTCGTCGGTTTTGGACGAGCCGTGCGCAGACGCGGGCGCGCCGCGCAAGATACGCTCGCCGAGGCATCGGGCTATGCCGACGAGCTCATCGGCGCCGTTCGCACGCTGCAGGCCTTCACGAACGAGAAGCTCGCGCAGTCGCGGTTCTCCGCCGCGGTCGAGCGCGCTTTTGCGGCAGCACGCGATGCCACAAAAGCGCGGGGTATACTCACGGCCGTCGTGATCTTTCTGGTCTTTGCCAGCATCGTGGTTGTCCTGTGGGTCGGTGCGCAAGACGTGCTCGCTGGCCACATCACGCCGGGGCGTCTCAGTCAGTTCGTCCTCTACGCGGTCTTCGCGGCTGGAGGCCTCAGCGAGTTGAGCCAGGTCTGGGGAGAGATCGCGCAGGCATCTGGTGCCGCGGAACGCCTTTTCGAAATTCTGGATGTCGAGCCGCAGATCAAGGTGCTAGCGCGTCCGGTTACTCTGCCAACTCCGGCACGCGGCGAGATCGAATTTCGTGACGTAAGTTTCGAATATCCCGGGCGTCCCAACGCGACCGTGCTCAATCATGTTTCGTTTCGCGTTGCGCCCGGAGAAAAGCTCGCTTTGGTTGGTCCGTCGGGCGCCGGCAAGAGCACGGTCTTTCAACTGATCCAGCGGTTTTATGATCCTGTCGCCGGAATTGTCAGCTTCGACGGCATTCGTGTTACCGATGTCGATCCGGCGGCGCTGCGCTCGCGCATTGCTTTGGTACCACAGGATGCGGTGGTCTTTGGCACCAGCGTACGGGAGAACATCCGGTTCGGCCGGCCCGCCGCTACCGATGCGGAGATCGAGAAAGCGGCCGAGGCTGCGAACGTGTCTGACTTTATTCGTCGGCTGCCTGACGGCTACGAGACCCAGGTCGGCGAGCGCGGCGTTACGTTATCCGGCGGACAGCGTCAGCGCATCGCCATCGCGCGTGCCATATTGCGTGAAGCTCCACTTTTGTTGCTCGACGAGGCAACCTCATCACTCGATGCCGAAAGCGAAACCCTCGTCCAGCAGGCACTCAAGGGACTGATGCGCAATCGCACCAGTATCGTGATCGCGCACAGACTCGCCACCGTCCAAAACTGTGATCGCATTCTGGTGATCGACCATGGCCGAATCGTCGAGGAGGGCACGCATGTCTCGCTTGCCTCTTCAGGCGGTCTCTACGCGCGGTTGGCAAAACTGCAGTTCGAGATGGCAGAGGCCTAAGGGCGCCACGCCATTCTGTCGACCGCAATCCCCGATACGGGGTTCTTGTCGTCGCCGACGTAAACAAAGCCATGCTTGCCGTAAAAACCGATGGCGCGAAAATTGTCTTTGTTGACGAGCAGATCGAGCCCTGTCGGCGACAGGCGTTTGGCTTCATCGAGCAGGATGAGTGCGACATTTGAACCCCAGTGTTCGGGCGCGACCACGATCTGATCGAGATACATGGTCTTCGGATCAACGGTGACGAATCCGACAAGCGCCTCGCCTTGTTCCGCGAGGATGATCCGCGCGGTCGCCACCAGTTCGTTACGCCACCGCTCGCGCCACCATGCAACGCGCGCATTGAAGTCGAGATGCGGATAGTGTTTCGACCAGGTGCGCCGCCATAGCTCGATCGCGGCATCCTCGTCGGCGGTCACATAGGGGCGAAGGGTGACTTGAGGCATCAGCGGCGCATTATTTACGAGCCGGACGAATCCCGGCCACCTGTGTCCTGGCTTGTAAGTGTATCAAAGACGTCGGTGCCGGGCACATGGCCGGCCCGCAGGTAGGAGCTATCGCTCGGTCAGCTTGAATTCGATGCGGCGATTACGCTGATAGGCCTCTTCGGTTTTGCCAAGGTCGATCGGCTGAAATTCACCAAAACCGGCGGCAACCAGGCGCTGTGGGGAGACCCCCTTGGAGATGAGATATTGCACCACGGCGATGGCGCGCGCGGAGGACAGATCCCAGTTCGATTTGAATGCCCCGCCGAGGGAGAGCTGCCGCACGTCGGTATGGCCGTCGACGCGGAGGACCCAGGCAAGATCGGGCGGAATCTGCTTTTCTAATTCCACCAGCGCGCCGGCGACCTTGTCGAGCTCGACCCGGCCCTCGGGCTTCAGGTCGGCTCTTGCGGTGTCGAAAAACACCTCGGATTGCAGCACGAACCGGTCGCCCACGATGCGGACGTCCGCGCGATTGCCAAGAATTTCACGCAGCTTCCCGAAAAAATCCGAGCGATAGCGTTTGAGCTCATTGACGCGCTCGGCCAGCGCGAGATTGAGCCTCTGGCCAAGCTCGGTGATGCGTGCCTGGGATTCCTTGTCTTTCTTTTCGGAGGCGTCGAGCGTCTGTTCGATCGCAGCAAGCTGGCGGCGCAAGGCGGCGATCTGCTGGTTGAGCACCTCAACCTGCGCCAGCGCACGCGCCGATATCTTCTTTTCACTTTCGATCTGGCCCGCGAGTTCCGACACCTTGCCCTGGGCGGCTGCGACGCCGGCGCCTGCACTGTCGGCGGCGCTCTTTAGCCGGTCGCGCTCGCTTTCGGCGACGGCGAGCGTGGCGCGCAATTGCGCGAGCTGATCTTCAACGCCGGCCTTGCTCGACTTCTCCAGACCCAGCAATTCGGTGAGCTGGGCGATCTGCGCATTCAGGCGATTGAGGGCGGTGTCTTTTCCCGCCACCTCCTGCTGGAGATAGAATTGAACGACCACGAACACGGTCAGCAGGAATATGATGCCGAGGATCAGCGTCGACAGTGCGTCGACGAAACCCGGCCAGTAATTCATGCCGCTTTCGCCGCGGCGAGCTCGTGCCAACGTCATAATTCAGCTCAACGGTTAGCGTGCTCGCGCACCATGACCTCCAGGAGCTTCTTGATCTCGCGCTGCTGCGCAGCCTGCGAGTCGACCCAGTCGCGGATCATCTGTTGCTCGGTACGCATATGGTGCACAAGCCCCTGGATCGCCTCGGCAAGATTGGCCATCGCGGTTGAAGCAGACTTCCCGGCCTCGACCTGGTCGACCGCACCGCGCAACCGCTCGATTGCGGAACGAACTTCGCCCGTCACGCCGGTGGCGAGTGCTGGTTCGGGGCCCTGATCGTAGACGGTGGTGGACAACCAATCCTCAAGTTCCGTGTAGAAGCGGTTCTGCGCCTGGCTCGATTGCAGGTCGAGGAAACCGAGCACCAGCGAGCCGGCCAGGCCGAACAGCGATGAGGAGAACGAAATACCCATGCCCGACAATGGCGCGGCGAGGCCCTCGCGCAGCGAATCGAACATGGACCCGGCGTCGCCGCCTGCCTTGAGGCCCTGAATGACGCCACCGACAGAACTGACCGTTTCGATCAGGCCCCAGAACGTGCCAAGCAGGCCGAGAAAAACAAGCAGGCCCGTCATGTAGCGCGAAATATCGCGCGCCTCGTCGAGGCGAGTTGCGATTGAATCGAGGATTCCGCGCATCAATTGCGGGGACATGGCCATCCGCCCGACACGACTGCCAAGGATTGAGGCCATCGGCGCCAAAAGGACCGGCGCTCTGTCGACTGCGAGTCCGGGATCGGCAAGACGGAAATTATTGACCCACGCGATTTCCGGATAAAGGCGCAGAACCTGACGGAACGACAGAATGATGCCGATCGCCCCAACGCCAAGGATAAGCGCGTTCAGACCCGGATTGGCCATGAATGCCGTCTGGATCTGCTTGTACAGCACAAAGCCGAGCAGTCCGACCAGGATGACGAATACAAGCATCCTGAGCAGAAAGATGCGCGGAGACGACAGCTTGAGAGGATCGAGTTCTTTGGCCATGAGTTTAGAAATACGTCGACGCAGCCCTGTCGAACACTATGGCACAGACCCGTGACAGGGAAAAAGCAGTTGTCGTGGTGGAACTATACGACCGCATTAAGCCACTGATTGAGTTGAAATTGCGGTAGCCGTCAGTTTTTGCCGGCCTTTTTCAACACGCTCACCAATTCTTTTTGAATGGTCTCATTCCCGGCAACGATGTGCCCCTTGCCGAAAATATCGTCACCGCCGTCACAATCGGTTGCGAAGCCGCCGGCCTCGCGTACCAGGATCACCCCGGCCGCCACGTCCCACGAATTGACGTCGCGCTCCCAATAGCCATCGAGCCTTCCAGCCGCGACCCACGCCAGATCAAGGGCTGCCGCGCCAAAACGGCGCAGCCCGGCCACATGATCCTGCATTGCGCCTGTTTCTTTCCGCGACAGCGCGATATCGCCCCGGCCCTGATGCGGCAGCCCGCAGGCGATGACGGCATCGGCAAGGCGCTTTCGCGCGGCAACCCGGATGCGCTGGTCGTTGAGGAATGCACCTTTGCCGCGCTCGGCGATAAACATTTCGTCGTTCGCAGGATTGTAGATCAGTCCCGCGATCACGGTTGACTCCCGTTCGAGCGCAATCGAGATGGCGAATTGGGGAATACCGTGCAGAAAATTGGTGGTGCCATCGAGCGGATCGACGATCCAGGTGTGGGTCTTGTCGGAGCCTTCTCGGCGGCCGCCTTCTTCGCCGAGGAAACTATAGCCCGGTCTGGCCTTCATCAATTCGGCGTGCAGCGTCTCCTCGGCGCGGCGGTCTGCGGCCGATACGAAATTCCCCGGGCCCTTCAAAGAGACCTGCAGTTTTTCCAGCTCGCCGAAGTCGCGTTTGAGGGCCCGCGCGGCTTTGCGCGCGGCGGCGATCATGACATTGAGCAGAGCGGAATGTTGCATGGCGCGTGCGGTCTGCCTGTGATGGCACGCGTCGTCAAGGGCGGGCAGGTGCGGTGGTCGACAGCCATTTCTTTGCACCCTTGTCGGCGGCCTCGCGCACTTCCGGTTTTTGCTTGCCGGCGAACACGTCGAGATCCGGGTCGCTCGCGCCGCCGGCCTTCGCAACCATGTGCCATTTGACGGCTTCTGTTGCGTCCGCGGGCATGCCGCGACCGGCCATGAGGATCCGTGCAAGGCGATTTTGTGCAATCGGGCTGCCGAGGTGCGCTGCTTTAAGGAATAGTTGCGCCGCCATCGCTTCGTCCTTCGGGGTACCGTCCCCGTTGAATTGCGCGATAGCGAACTCGACCATGGCGTCGAGATTGCCGGCGACGGAGGCCTGCTGCATGAGCCGCGTTGCTTTGGTCGAGTCCTTTGCGACGCCGCGGCCTTCTTTGTACATCGTCGCGAGCGCGTATTGCGCTTCCGAGTTGCCCGCTTCCGCGGCTTGCGCGAACAGTTCGCCAGCGCGTTTGAAATCCTGCGTAAACTGCTGGCCCTGCATATAGAGAAGGCCGAGATCATAGGCAGCACCGGCGTGGCCTAGTTTGGCGGCAGATTCGAGAAGTCGCGCCGCTTCCGACAAATCGCGAGCACCGGCGCGGCCCTGAAAATTGAACATGGCCAGCGCGAACATTGCGTCACGATTACCCTTCGCAGCGGCGAGCTTGTACCATTGCGCCGCCTTCGCATCGTCGCGGCCCACACCCAGTCCTTGCGCGTAGATCTCTCCGAGCAATGTCATGGCGGTGGGGTCGCTCTGTTGAGCGAGTTTATTTGCTTCATTGAATGCAGTGATGTAGTGCCCGCGCTGGAAGGCACCGTAGGCGATGTCAACGTTGGGCTGACCGAAGGGCGCGCTGGCATTCTGGGTCGCCGGTGGCGGCGTGTTTTTGGTGACCTGTGCCTGCGTCGGCACGGCAATAGCAGCCAACGCAAGCGCACCAAGCTCAACGAGCGCGCGTGACTTTCCGCTCATTGTGTCGACTCCGCAACGCGCAGATATCGAGAGATCTCGCTGATGGTTGCAGCAATTTTGTCCGGATCACGCCAGAGAAAATCTCCCACCGCGATGAAGTCGGCCCCCGCTGTTACGAGCGGCGCGACGTCCTCAACGGATGCTGCATAGCCGACACACGGAATCTCGAAGACTTCCGCCCACCAGGCGATGCGTTCCTCGATCGCCGCCAGCGCCGGACGTCCGCGTTCGACCGACGGCTCTCCGAACATCACGTAGTCTGCGCCTTGTTCAGCGGCGAGCATGGCATCGTGTCGGGTGATGAGCCCGCCGGCGCCGACAATGCGTTCGGGTTTGAGATCGCCGATCGCTTTTGTGAATGCCGAGAGGCCGGTCAGATGCGCGCCATCAGCACCGGCGCGCGCGACGAGATCGGGGCGACCGTCGAGGAGAAGCGCGGCATCCTTGCCTTGCACGGAAGTTGCCAGAGCTTTCGCACAATTGATCAGCGTGCGCTCATCGACCTTGGCGAGTTGCAGAAGCAGCGCCGCGACATCGCTGGCGTCAAGCGCGGCGGTCAATTGCCGAGTGAACCCCGAAGGCTCCGCAAGTTGCGGCGTAACGAGATAAAGCCGCGGCGCCGGGCGCGGCGCCGCCTGTTTGGGTCGCGAGGTCATGGTCTTCGCATGCTAGCCCAATCCGGCAGAAAATTGACCGGGGCGAGCCACTTGGTCGCGGTGCCGTGGCGCAGAACCTAGGGCATAGGCACAGGACCCATGTCCTTCGGCACCTTGTAACCCTTCTGAACCGCAGGGCGCACAGCGATGGTTTCGTACCAGCGTTTCACATTCGGATACTGCTTCAGGTCGATCGTCTGCCACTCGAAACGGGATATCCAGGGCCAGATCGCGATGTCCGCAATGGAATATTGATCGGTGACGAACTCGCGACCTTCCAGCCGGGTGTTGAGTACTTTGTAGAGGCGGTGTCCTTCCTTGAGATAGCGCTCCTCGGCATAGGGCGCCTTGCCTTTGTTGTATTTCACGAAATGGTGCACCTGGCCGAGCATGGGACCGGGCCCGCCCATCTGCCACATCAGCCACTCGATGACGCGATAGCGCTCTTCGCCCGATTTCGGCAGCAGCTTGCCGGTCTTGTCAGCGAGATAAACGAGGATCGCGCCGGACTCCATGAGCGCAATGTTGGTGTCGCGGTCGACGATCGCGGGAATCCGGTTGTTGGGAGCGATCTTGAGAAAAGCGGGCGCGAACTGCTCGTCCTTGGAAATGTCGATCGGATGCACGGTGTAGGGCAGGCCGAGTTCTTCAAGTGCAATAGACACCTTGCGGCCGTTGGGGGTCGTCCAGGTATAAAGATCGATCACGTTAGGGTCCTTACTTGGTACAAATCGAGGGGAACGTTGGGGTAGGGAAAGGCGTTGGCAGGAGGCTTCTACAGGAGCAGACCCAGCGGGGTCGACAAAGATTTGCAGTAGCAATTGCGCCGCACGCAACGGGATAAACGCGAAAGGCCGTGTTACGACACGGCCTTTCGCATATTTCGTCACGCCGCTTTTTTCTCCATGTCAGCTTTCCACTGACCCAGGGCGGCGAGCCCGTTCATTCTTGCACGATGCGAAAAGGCGCGCTGGGCGGCGGCAACATTCTCTGTTTTGCCTTTCCAGGTCGTCTGCGGGGCGTGCTGGAGCGCACGCCCATAAGAGAATGTGAGCTTCCATGGCAGGTTGCCGATCTTGTTCATGGCGTCGAGGTTGGCGGTCGCCTCCTCATCGCTTTGTCCGCCGGAAAGGAATGCGATTCCGGGCACCGCGGCCGGCACGCACAACTTGAGCACGGTTACGGTTTTTTCGGCTATCTCCTCGACAGAGGCGCGCTTGGCGGTCTTCTTGCCGGGAATGACCATGTTCGGCTTGAGCACGATCCCTTCGAGTTGGACACGGGCGTCGAACAGCTCGCCGAACACGGCATGCAGCACGCGCTCGGTCACGGTGAAGCATCGGTCGATATCGTGATCGCCGTCCATCAACACTTCTGGTTCGACGATCGGCACGATCTGCGCCTCTTGGCAAAGCGCGGCATAGCGCGCCAGCGCGTGCGCATTAGCCTTGATGCAGTTTCTGCTCGGAATGCTCTTGCCGATGTCGATCACCGCCCGCCATTTGGCGAAGCGCGCACCTTGTTCGTAATATTTCGGCAAACGGTCGGCGAGCTTGTCGAGCCCGACGGTGACGAGCTCATCGGGCGAGAACGGAAGCGGCTTCGTGCCTTCGTCAACCTTGATGCCGGGAATCGCGCCCGCCTTCTTGATCAAATCGACCAACGGCGTGCCATCTTTCGCTTTTTGCCAGATAGTCTCGTCGTAGAGGATGACTCCCGAAATGTGCTTCATTCCCTCCGCCGAACGGAACAGCATCTCGCGATAGTCGCGGCGGCTGTCCTCGGTCGATTCCACGCCGATGGCGTCGAAACGCTTTTTGATCGTGCCAGAGGATTCGTCGGCGGCGAGGATGCCCCTGCCGGGCGCGACCATGGCCAATGCGACCTTGTTCAATTCAGTGAGATTCATGCTTCCCTCCATCGCATCCGTAGCAATTCCCCCCGGATGGCTTTGTTCGACTTCATTCTACCCGCAACACCTCGACCCCGGGTAAGCGCTTGCCCTCGAGCCATTCGAGAAACGCACCGCCCGCGGCCGAAACATAAGTCAACCGGTCGGCGACCCCCGCGACATTGAGCGCGGCTACGGTATCGCCGCCGCCCGCTACCGAGACAAGTTTGCCAGCCGCGGTCAGTTCCGCCACTGCTTCCGCGACTTCGGCGGTGCCGTTGTCGAATGGTTCCATCTCGAAGGCGCCGAATGGCCCATTCCACACCAGCGTCTTCGCCCGCGCCAGCACGGATATAACTTGCTCGATGCTGCGCGGCCCGATATCGAGAATCATATCGGTGACGCCGACTTTGCCCGTATCGACGACACGCGAAGATGCATGCGCCTCAAACTTCTCTGCCACGACGACATCAACAGGAAGGATGATTTCGCGTTTTCCAGCCTTTGCCTTGTCCATGATTTCCAGCGCGGTGGAGACGAGATCGGTCTCCACCAGTGACTTTCCGACATTTTTTCCCTGAGCGAGCAGGAACGTATTCGCCATGGCGCCGCCGATGATCAGCGCGTTCACTTTGTCGAGCAAGTTACCGAGCAAATCGAGCTTGGTCGAAATCTTGGCACCTCCGACGATCGCGACCAGCGGCCGCTGTGGGTTCTCGAGCGCCTTGGCCAGGGCCTCAAACTCCGCCTGCATCGTTCGTCCGGCGTAAGCAGGCAGCTTGTGACCGAGCCCCTCGGTGGACGCGTGCGCGCGATGCGCGGCGGAAAACGCGTCGTTCACCCAGATATCACCCAGCTTCCCAAGTTCGGCGACAAATACGGGATCGTTCTTCTCTTCGCCTGCGTGAAAACGCGTGTTCTCCAGGCATAGGATTTCGCCGGGTTTCATCGCGTCGACGGCCTGTTCCGCGGGCTCGCCGATGCAGTCGTCGGCGAATTTTATGGGCCGCTTGATGATACGCGCCACTTCGGCAGCGACCGGTTTCAAGGATTGCGTCGGATCGCGTCCCTTGGGTCGGCCGAAGTGCGAGAGCAAGATGACCTTGGCGCCTTTATCGGCAATTTCCGTAATTGCCGGCGCCACCCGCTCGATACGCGTTGAGTCGGTGACGACACCATTTTCAACCGGCACGTTGAGATCGACGCGCATGAGGATGCGCTTGCCTTTTACGTCGACGCGGTCGAGCGTTCTGAACGCAGTCATGACCCGCCTGACACCGGACCGTTAGAGAAGTTTGCCCATCGCGACGGCGGTGTCCGCCATGCGGTTGGAGAAACCCCACTCATTGTCGTACCAGGACATCACGCGCACGAGCGTGCCGTTCATGACCTTGGTCTGGTCCATGTGGAAGGTGGATGAATGCGGGTCATGGTTGAAGTCGATCGAGACATTCGGGTCGGTGGTGTAAGCGAGAATGCCTTTGAGCTGCTGCTCCGAAGCCCGCTTCACCGCGTCGTTGACCTCTTCCTTCGTCGTCGCTTTCGTCGCGACGATTTTGAGATCGATCACCGAGACGTTCGGCGTAGGCACGCGGATGGCGACGCCGTCCAGCTTTCCCTTGAGCGCGGGGAGCACGAGACCGATCGCCTTGGCGGCGCCGGTCGAGGTCGGGATCATCGACAGCGCCGCTGCGCGCCCGCGATAGAGATCCTTGTGCATCGTGTCGAGCGTCGGCTGGTCACCGGTATAGGCGTGGATTGTCGTCATGAATCCGGCTTCGATGCCGACCGCGTCATTGAGAACCTTTGCGACGGGAGCAAGGCAATTGGTCGTGCACGAGCCGTTGGAAACGACCTTATGATCCTTGGTCAGCTTGTCGTGATTGACGCCGAAGACGACGGTGAGATCGGCGCCATCGGCAGGGGCCGAAATCAGCACGCGCTTGGCGCCGGCGGTTAGATGCGCGGAGGCCTTGTCCTTTGCCGTGAACAGGCCGGTGCACTCGAGCGCGATATCGATGCCCAGGTCTTTCCACGGTAACTTGGATGGATCGCGTTCGGCCGTGACCTTAATGGCGCCGTCGCCGACGCTGATGGTGTCGCCTTTCACCGTAACTTCGCCTGGGAAGCGGCCGTGCACGCTGTCGTAGCGAAGCAAATGGGCATTGGTCTCAACCGGACCCAGATCGTTCAAGGCGACGATCTCGATGTCCTTGCGATCTGCTTCCGCGATGGCGCGTAAAATGTTGCGCCCGATGCGGCCAAATCCGTTGATGGCGACGCGTACTGTCATGGAAACGCTCCCGGCTCGTTCAATTTGCCGTGGCCGCGATCGACCACAACAACACATATAATCGTTTGTTACGCCTTCCCAAGCTTTGCCAACGCTGCGTTGGCAACTGCTTCGGCGGTAATTCCAAATTTCTTGTACAGTTCCTTGTACGGCGCGCTGGCGCCGAACGATTGCATCCCGATAAAGAGCCCATCGGAACCGATAATGGCATCCCAGCTTTGTCGAACCGCGGCCTCGACGCCGACGTTCACGCGGGCACCCCCAATGATGGCGCGGCGATATCGCTCGTCCTGTTCCAGGAACAATTCGAAACACGGCATTGAAACCACCCGGGCCGCGACGCCATGCTGCGCAAGCAGCTTTGCGCCGTCGACCGCGATCGAAACTTCGGAGCCCGTGGCGAAGATTGAAACATCCGAACGGCCGTCAGGGCCCGCGAGTTCATAAGCGCCGAGCGCGCAGATATTGTCCTCGTCGAGGCGATTGCGCAGCTGCGGCAGGTTCTGGCGCGTGAGCGCGAGTATGCTCGGCCTGTCTGTCGACTGGATCGCCAGCTGCCAGCACTCCGCCGTTTCCACCGCGTCGCAAGGACGGAACACCAGCAGGTTTGGAATTGCGCGCAGCGCGGCGAGATGTTCGACCGGCTGATGCGTCGGTCCGTCTTCGCCGAGGCCGATTGAATCATGTGTCATCACGTGGATGACCCGCTTGCCCATCAGCGCGGCAAGCCGGATCGCCGGGCGGCAGTAATCGGAAAAGACGAGGAACGTGCCGGAGTACGGTACTATGCCGCCGTGCAGCGCCATGCCGTTCATCGCTGCGGCCATGCCGTGTTCCCGCACACCGTAATGGATGAAACGGCCGGAGAAGTCGGCGGCCGATATCGCCTTCATGTCTTTGATGCGCGTGTTGTTGGAACCGGTCAGATCGGCCGAACCGCCAATCATTTCGGGCAGCGCGGGGATCAGGCTTTCGAGCGCGAGTTCGCAGGCTGTACGCGTCGCGATCTCTTTCGGCTGTGCTGCCAGTTTTTCCTTCACCGCGCGCACTGCATCGGCAAGCGCCTGCTTGGGCAGGTCGCCTTTCATGCGACGTTCGAACTCGGCGCGCTTGCCGCTCTCGAGGCCGGTCAGCCGCTTTTTCCAATCCGCGTGCGTGCTCTTTGAGCGCGCGCCAATCGCGCGCCACGCTTTCAGAACGTCGGCCGGCACGTCGAACGGCGCGGATGTCCACCCAAGGTTTTTGCGCGCGCCGGCAATTTCTTCCGCGCCCAGAGGCGAGCCATGTGATTTTTCGGATCCCTGCTTGGTCGGCGCGCCGAAACCGATTTTACTCTTGCAGGCGATCAGCACGGGCTTGTCAGATGTCTGTGCCTTTTCGAGCGCCGCACTAATCGCCGCCGCATCGTGGCCGTCGATGCGCGCGGCGTTCCAGCCGGCGGCTTCGAAGCGCTTCACCTGATCGACAGAATCGGAAAGCGACAACGCGCCGTCGATCGAAATGCCGTTGTCGTCGAACAGCACGATCAGCTTGTTCAACTTGAGATGGCCGGCGAGGGCGATCGCTTCATGGCTGATGCCTTCCATCAAGTCGCCATCCGACGCAATCACATAAGTTTTGTGGTCGACGACGCTGTCGCCGAACTCGGCCGCGAGGTGCCTTTCGGCAATCGCCATGCCGACAGCGTTGGCCAATCCCTGACCGAGCGGTCCCGTAGTGGTTTCGATGCCGGGCGCATGGCCGTATTCCGGATGGCCGGCGGTGATCGAACCGAGTTGGCGGAACTTTCGGATCTGATCGAGCGTCATCCCTTCGTAGCCGGTGAGATGAAGCAATGCGTAGATCAGCATCGAGCCGTGGCCGGCCGAGAGCACGAAACGGTCACGATCGGCCCAGGCCGGATCGGCCGGATCGAACTTCAAAAAGCGTGAGAACAGCACGGTCGCCACGTCGGCCATGCCCATCGGCATTCCGGGATGGCCGGATTTGGCTTGTTCCACCGCATCCATGGCCAGCGCGCGAACCGCGTTGGCCATGCTGGCGTGGGCAATGGCGAGGGCAGCGGGCGGTTGCTCGCGACGCTCCTGAGGCGCCGCAGCTGCCGTCGGCGAGGCTTCTGCACTCATGAAAGGGCCTTTTGGCCGGTGGATAGCATGTAAGTCCCTTGAGTCAATGTGACGGCCCCCATGGTCACCCTCCATGCACAGGATGACGAAAACAACTGGGCAAATCCTCCTCCAAGCGTTGACTGCGTGGTCGTGCAGCACGTAAGATTCCTCGCCTAAATATCTGCTGCCGCACAAGTTTTTGGTGTGGGCCAAAGGCGATGACGGAGCAAAGCGCAATCGATACCGCGGTCAAGCGCCTGGCGCTCGCACTGGACGCGCTGGATGCCGCAGTCGAACGGCGAAAGCAGGCTGACCGCAACGAAGAGGGCCTCGCGGCTCAGGTGCAGGCGCTCGGCGTCGATCGCACGCGGCTGGCTGCGGAGCTCGACGGCGAGACCGCGCGCTCGCGACGGCTCGAAACGACGAACCGTGAAATTGCAGAACGGCTGGACGGCGCGATCGCGACAATCCAGTCGGTGCTGGACGTGCACGAGTAACCCCATGGCTCAAATCAGCTCCACCATTGCGGGTCGCCAATTTCGTCTTGCTTGTGAGGACGGGCAGGAGGAGCACCTGCAGGAGCTCGCCAAGGATATTGACCAGCGCATCATCAGTTTGCGACGCAAGTTCGGTGAGATCGGCGACACACGTCTCACTGTGATGGCTGCGTTGATGGTCGCGGACGAACTGGCGGAGACGATACAGAAGATGCATCGCCTCGAAAAAGACATCGCCTCTCTGCAGGACGCGCGCCTCGTTGCCTCCGACCGCGCCAGGGCCGCCTCCGATGCGGTGATCGGTGCTTTCAATTCCGCCGCTGAGCGTATTGAAGGCATTACCCGCAAGCTCAATCAAACGGTGGGCAACGGCGGCAGCGTGCCGATCGGGTGACTGTTTCACCGCGAGTAGCGTGCGCGCCACATAACCATTACATTGAGCTGGCGGGGCTGCGGGGCGCGTCAGGAGACACAATCCCCGGGGCCTTATCGATCCTTTAGGGAGCTGTCCCTGACCGGGCTCGTGGGTTCGGTCATATGGCGCCCACCTACTTTCGTAGGGAACCCGGGATCGATGCTCCAACGGCCATCGCGGCTCCGCACTTATTTGCAATGACCGAAATCGCTGACACCGGTTCACCGAAAGCACGACTGCGCCAACAGGCACTTGCCCTGCGTGATGCATTGCCGGCGGCCGAGCGTGCGGCTGCTGCTGCGGCGATTGCCGCGCGCCCGTTCCCATTGAAAGTTGAGCGGGGGATGGTGGTCTCGGGGTTTTCGCCGATGAAGAGTGAAATCAATCCAATTCCATTGATGCGCAGGTTGGCGGACGCCGGAGCTGGTCTTGCGCTGCCTGCGATCGCCGGTCGTGGCAAACCTTTGACGATGCGCGCCTGGGGATTCGGCGAACCGTTGAACTCCGGTCAGTGGGGCATTCGCGAGCCTTTGCCCGACGCGCGTGTTGTCGAGCCTGACATTCTCATCGTGCCGCTTGCGGCTTTCGATCGGGCTGGCCATCGTATCGGCTATGGCGCGGGCTATTACGACATGACGATCAACGCGCTGCGTGAGAAAAAGCCGGTGGTTGCCATCGGCATTGCATTTGCCGCGCAGGAGATTCCGTCGGTGCCCGCGACCGAACGCGACGCGCCGCTTGATCTCGTGCTAACGGAACGTGAGACCATCGATTTTCGCGGGCAATAACTGCATGCGTATTCTTTTTATCGGCGATGTTGTCGGGCGCTCCGGGCGCACAATCGTGACGGAGCGGCTGCCGGACCTGATCAGCAAGTGGAAGCTCGACCTGGTGTTGATCAACGGCGAGAACGCGGCCGGTGGTTTCGGTATCACCGAGGTGATCTACAACGAATTGATTGATGCCGGTGCCGATGCCATCACGCTCGGCAATCACGCCTGGGATCAGCGCGAGGCGTTGGTGTTCATCGAGCGGGCGCCGCGCCTGGTCCGCCCACTTAACTATCCGAAGGGCACGCCGGGCCGCGGCGCCGCACTCCTCGACACAAAGAACGGCAAGCGCGCATTGGTGATCAACGCCATGGGACGCATTTTCATGGATCCGCTCGATGATCCCTTTGCCGCGATCGAGCGCGAACTTTCGGCCTGTGCGCTGAAGTCCGGTGCGGACGCAATCATCATCGATTTCCACTGCGAGGCGACGAGCGAAAAACAGGCGATGGGTTATTTCGCCGATGGACGCGCAAGCCTCGTCGTCGGTACGCACACGCACGTGCCCACCGCCGACGATCGCGTATTGCCGGCTGGGACCGCCTTCATGTCGGACGTCGGCATGACTGCCGACTACGATTCCATCATCGGCATGAACAAGGACGAGCCGCTCAACCGCTTCCTGCGCAAACTTCCTGGCGCGAAGTTCGAACCTTCGATGGGTCCGGCGACATTGTGCGCGGTCGCGGTCGAGACCGATGACAAGACCGGTCTCGCGCGCAATGTCGGCGCGGTGCGGCTCGGAGGTATTCTGCAAGAGGCCCGGCCCAAGTTCTTGGAATGAAATTTTCGAATTGTACGGTTGACCGCGAATCACGGCGATGATTCGTTAGATGACGTTGATTCGCCGGCGTGTGCTTGGGTCCGGCATAGTGACCTCCGCACGGATGTCCATGAATTTGCACGTCAACGCCGATCTGGCACTGGAACTTCCGCCGGATCTCGCTTGCCCATCTTCGACTCCTGAAAAGCCAACCGATCGCCGCGTCGAGCTTGCCGCACAGTTCATTCCGGCAGGCGCCCGCGTTTTCGATCTGGGCGGCGGTACGAGGCTACAGGCGCTGTTGCCGAATGGTTGCAGTTACAGCTGCAGCGACCGCCCGCTGGCAACTTTGATCCGTGATCTGAAATCCGGCGGGTTTCCGACCAAAGCCGCGTTGGACTGCGACGTGATCGTCATGCTCGGCGTACTCGAGCGGATTGACGACGTCGAAAACCTATTTACGCATCTGCGGTTCTGCAGGCACGACATCATCCTCAGCTACCATGCGAGCGATTTGACCACGGGTGTCGATCGTGCCGCACGTGGCTTCGTCAATCATTTGAGCTTCTACGAGCTGACGCGCCTGTTCGATCACTACGGTTTCCGGATCGAATGTACGACGCCAGTCGACGAGACGCAGGTGCTGATGCGACTCACGCCTAGCGAATGGCTGTCCGCGCCCGCGGCCTGCCGTGTTGCCGTGATCTCGGCAGACGACGCAGGAGATTTCGGCGCCCGGCTCGGCCGCCAGATAATCAACACGCTGTTGCCCGGCGAAGCGGAGGCGGATCACCTGAACCTGCACACGCTCGGCCAGGCGCGCGGCAACTACGATCTGGTGGTGCTCGGGACCGGCGACAGCCTTTTTCCGACGCCGCTTGGCGAAGAAATTCTGGACGTCGTTTCGCACGCCAAAGCGGCGATCGGCATTTTCGGCACGCACAGCCGCGAGCTGATCTCCCGCCCGGTTCTCGATCGACTCATCGATCGCCTCGATACCTGGTTCACGCGTTACGAAGACGATGTGCTGATGTACGGCCGCGGTCGTCGCAACGTCGTTCACCTCGGCGATTGGCTGATCGACCAGTTCCCGCTCGCGCGGCCCATTAATGACGAACCGTTGATGATCAGCGAGGAGGTCGGTCAGGAATTCGCGCTTGATCGTGCGATCCGCACCATTCAGCAACACAAGCAGGTCTATTCAACCCTGCCGTCAGCGCTGCTGTGCGCGCTCACCTCGGCCGAGCTTGCGGCCTACACCGAGCCATCGATGCCACGATCGCTTGCCGGCGGCCAGTTCCGCAGCATGCTGATCGATATTTTCGGACGTACTTTTCCGGAGCAGAAATTCTTCCTGGTCGACCGCGACGCTGTCACCTGGTACAAGGCGCGCGTCCACCGCAATGTCGGCAAGGTCGGCGCGCGCATCGCGGCGATCCTGCGTGATGTGGCGGTCGCAGCCTGAAATTGCCGCCGATACATGTTTATTTTCTTTGGCTGACGGCCTATATAGCCGCCGGCATCAGCACATAATCACAAGTTTTCCTATGGCGGGTCATTCCCAGTTCAAGAACATCATGCACCGCAAGGGGCGCCAGGATAAGGTGCGCTCCAAGCTGTTCGGCAAACTTGCGCGTGAAATCACCGTCTCCGCCAAACTCGGTCTGCCCGATCCGGCATTCAATCCACGCCTGCGCGCGGCGATAATTGCAGCGCGCGCCGAGAACATGCCGAAGGACAATATCGATCGCGCCATCAAGAAGTCGCAGGGCGCCGACACGGAAAGCTACGATGAGATCCGCTACGAGGGTTATGGGCCTGGCGGCGTGGCGATCATCGTCGAGGCTCTGACCGACAATCGCAACCGCACGGCCGGCGAGGTTCGCGCGATCTTTGCCAAGAACGGAGGCAACCTCGCGGAAACCGGTGCGGTGTCCTTTATGTTCAGTCATGTCGGCATCGTCGAGTACGACGCGAAGGCCGCGAGCGCCGATGCCATGCTGGAAGCGGCGATCGACGCCGGCGCCGAAGACGTGGTCTCCAACGATGATGGCCATCAGGTCATCACGACGCCGGATACGTTGGCGGACGTCTCCAAAGCGCTGGAAACCAAGTTCGGCGAGCCGCGCAAGTCGTCGTTGCTGTGGAAGCCGCAAAACACTGTCGCGCTGGACGACGAATCCGGCGAAAAGGTTCTGAAACTGATCGAGTCACTCGATGACAGCGACGACGTGCAGAATGTTTACGCGAATTTCGAAGTCTCCGACGCGCTCGTCGCCAGGATGAGCGCGTAAGCGCTACACGCCGGTAAACTCCAGAACATAGAGTCCGGCATTGTAGTCGGTCGCGTAGATTAGACCTTTGGCATCCACAAACACGTCTGCCGATTGAATGACGCGCGCGCGGTTCGGCCGCGTATCCGCGAGCGTCGCCGGTTGTGGCGGCACCAATGCGCCGACTTCTTTCGGGGCGAAGGCCTTGGATATGTCGAAGACGCGGATGCCCGCGTTCTGGTAGGTGGCAAAAATCAATTGCGAGCTGATGAAACTTCCGGGCCGATTTTCGTGAATATTATGCGGGCCAAAATGCCCGCCTTTGGCCTTGTAGTTGGCTTCGGCCGGCGTCGGAAACGACGAAATGCTGACCGGATTTTCTCGCGCGCGATTGTCGAAGACCCAGACTAGTTTGAGCCCATCGTCCTGGTGATCGAGCACGGCCTCATCGAGCACCACCAGCAGGTCGCGGTCGGGCAGGGGCAGGCAATTGTGCGTGCCCCCACCGAACGGCGGCGACCAGTTTCGATGCACGATCAGCTTCGGTCTGGCGCGGTCGGCGATGTTGAGCACCACCATGCCTGCATCGCGCCAGGCGGCATAAGCGGTGTCACCGTGGATGATGGCGTGGTGCAGGCCGTAGCGGCGGGTTGGCTGCCATGACGGTGTCTCGCCGGCCGCGAGATTCATGCCCGGGATCCACCATCGCCCGGCCTCGCGCGGCTCAGCCGGATTGCTCATGTCAACAGTCATAAAAATGTAGTCGGTGAACCCATCGAGCAGTACCGACACATAGGCCCAGCGGCCGCCGGTGTACCAGATGCGATGAATGCCGCCGCCTTCGACCGCCATGAATCCGATGCGGCGCGGATTGTCCGGCGTGGAAATATCGTAGACGGCGAGGCCTGCGCTCCAGTCGCGCACGCGGCTGGCTTCCGCGGTGCCGACCGTCTTGCCGAGCGCCCCGCTGTAATAGGCGCGCTCGTCGGCAAACTCGGCAGCGGCGAACATGTCCTTGGCATTGATGACCAGCAACAGGTCGTCGTGGGTCTGCAGATGAATGGTCCACGTGTTCGGCGGCGCGGCAACGTAGTTCACCGCATACGGATTTTTGGCATCGCGCACATCGATTACGGAAAATCCCCTGGAGAACATGTGACCGACATAAGCGAAGCCGCGATGCACCATGACCTGCACGCCGTCGGGACGGCCGCCCTGATCGGAGTGGCCGACGACGCGCATGTTGCGTGCATAGTCGGGCTGGGGCAGGTCGCTCATCTGTAAGCGTCAAGAAAATGCGGCACGGCGATCCAGTCCAGCATGGCGCCATCGCTTTGCAGCAGATCATGCATGCGGCGGTCTTCGTCGGTCTTCAAGTTGACGCCGAGATGCGTGCCGAGTTTGCGTCCATGCATGACGATGTGGTTGCCGATGGGCTGACGCTCCGCGTTATAGGCCTTCAATGCGTCGTCGATGTCGTCATGGTCGCGCAGATGTTTCGCCAAAGCCTGTGCGTCTGTGCCCGCCTTTGCCATCCCGAAACCCATATGCGGACGCGCATTCGCCGCCGCGTCGCCGACCATTGCAACACGGCCGAACACGGTCGCCGGCGCGGTGAAATCGTAGATCGGTGTGATGAACGGCTGTTTGATTTTCATCAGCGCGTCGAGGAGAGCGGGCGGCAAAGTTTCACGCGCGTCCTTGTACATCTCCGCGATGAGATCTTTGCGGATCAGCGGTGGCGGCACCGAATGTTCGTGCTGCACGCCGTTCTCGTCGACATTCATCTCGCGCAACTTTGCGGCGTCGGCGACGCGGTACCAGATAAAATTGAAGCGACGCTTGCCCGGCCGCAGGTCGTTGTCGAAGCCGGCAATGGGATAGGTAATCACTTGCTGACGCTTGGGCAGGTAAAACGTGAACAGAGGATAGATGCTGCTGAGTGTTTCCGCGGCGAGGTCGGCCTCATTCGGCGCGCCGCGCCAGATGTAATAGCCGGCATAGACCGGCTGCACGTCCGGCGCCATCTGCGCGCGCACACTTGAACGAATTCCGTCGCCACCGACGAGAATGTTGGCGTGCTCGACGCGCCCGCCGGAAAACCGCACGCGCACGCCCCGCTCATCCTGGTCGACGCGTTCGAAATTCCATCCGAGATGGTATCGGGACTCGTCGACCGTCGCCCGGAGAAGCCGCTGCAGGCGATCCCATGACGTGAGGATCTGCTTCAGTGGGCGCTCATCGGTGACACGGCCTTCACGGTCAATCGCAACGCGCTTGGGGACCTCGACACCAAGATCCTTGGTACCGGCACCGCTCGCTTCGAGGGTTTCCATGAGTTCCGGGTGGCCCGTAATCCCGGCGCCACGGCCGGCCAGTTCGACGTTCGACCGCTCATAGACATCTGCGTCCCAGCCTATCTGCCGCAGGAACGCTGCTGAAAAGAGCCCGGACATTGAGCCGCCAATAATGATAGCGCGTCGCTTGGCGCGACGAGGGGAGGGTGAACCCGGCATGCTCGGCCATCCTAATGCAATCACGTCGGAAATTCCGAATCCCGTTATGGTGGAAAGCCTCCGCGATCAGCAGTGGGGCGCGCATTTCGGTCCTAGGCTGCGGGCGGGCGCGGGGTTATCAACGGGACCATGGCCCGGCATCCGATTCGAATACTCGGCATCGATCCGGGGCTCCGCCGTACCGGCTGGGGCCTGATCGAGAGCGACGGAAATCGGTTGATTCACATCGCCTGCGGTTCTGTCGAAACCAGCGAGCGCGCCGAACTCGGCAGCCGCTTGCTAGTGATCCACGACGGGTTGATCTCGGTCATTGAACGCTACCGGCCGCACGAGGCCGCGGTGGAGGCGACCTTCGTCAATGCAAACGCAGCGGCGACCCTGAAGCTCGGTCAGGCACGCGGCATTGCGATGCTCGTGCCGGCGAAGGCGGGGCTCACGGTTGCCGAGTACGCCCCCAATGTCGTCAAAAAGACGGTTGTCGGCGCTGGCCACGGAGAAAAGACGCAGATCCGTATGATGATAGGTGTGCTGCTGCCGAAGGCCGATCCCAAGAGCGAAGATGCGGCCGATGCACTCGCTATCGCAGTGTGCCACGCCCATCATCGCACGAGCGCGGCACGTCGCTACGCGGCGCAGGCCTGTGGCGGTGGCAAGCGGATGAAGACATGATCGGTAAGCTCAAGGGCATCGTGGACAGTTACGGCGAGGATTACATCATCCTCGACGTCGGCGGCGTCGGCTATCAGGTGCATTGCTCCGCGCGCACGCTGCAGGCGCTTCCCTCACCAGGCGAGGCGGCCACCTTGTCCATCGAAACCCATGTGCGTGAGGACCAGATCAAGCTGTTCGGTTTTGCCAGCGACCTCGAACGCGAGTGGTTCCGGCTGCTGCAGACAGTGCAAGGGGTGGGTGCCAAGGTCGCGATGTCGGTGCTCGGCACGCTGAAGCCATCCGAACTCGCTTCAGCAGTTGCCATGCGTGACAAGGCAATGGTGGCCCGCACGCCGGGCGTGGGTCCGAAAGTGGCGGAGCGTATCGTCACCGAACTGAAAGACAAGGCACCCGCTTACGCAAACGTCGATCCCGCGGTCGTGCATCTTGCCGGCGCGCTTGATGAAAAGCGTGCGCCAAGGCCGATCACTGATGCTGTTTCCGCGCTGGTCAATCTCGGTTATGGACATCCGCAGGCGGCTGCCGCCATCGCGGCCGCGGCACGCAGTGCGGGTGACGACGCAGACACCGCGACGCTGATCCGGCACGGTCTGAAGGAATTGGCAAGATGAACAGTCCGCGCCGACTGGTGGCTGCCGACAAGCGCGACGACGATGTCGATGCTTCGTTGCGTCCACAGCAACTCAGCGAGTTTGTCGGGCAGCAGCAGGCGCGCGCCAATCTGAAGGTCTTTATTGAGGCAGCACGGGCGCGCAAAGAGGCGCTCGACCATGTGCTGTTCGTGGGGCCACCGGGCTTGGGCAAGACGACGTTGGCGCAGATCGTGGCGCGCGAATTGGGTGTCAGCTTTCGCGCTACTTCCGGCCCGGTAATTGCCAAAGCGGGCGACCTTGCGGCGCTGCTGACCAATCTTGAGCCGCGCGATGTGCTGTTCATCGACGAGATTCACCGACTCAACCCGGCAGTCGAGGAAATTCTTTATCCAGCGATGGAGGATTTCCAACTCGACCTCATCATCGGGGAAGGGCCGGCTGCGCGCTCGGTCAAGATCGATCTCTCCCCCTTCACATTGGTCGGCGCGACAACGCGAGCGGGACTGCTGACAAATCCGTTGCGCGACCGCTTCGGCATTCCGGTGCGGCTTAACTTCTATACCGAGAAAGAGCTCGAAGAGATCGTCGATCGTGGAGCGCGCGTGCTCCGCATCGGCATCGCCCCAGATGGCGCCAATGAAATCGCGCGGCGCGCCCGCGGCACCCCGCGCATCGCGGGACGTCTCCTGCGTCGTGTGCGCGACTTTGCCCATGTCGACGGTGCAAAGACCATCGACCGGAAAGTTGCTGACCGCGCGTTGTTGGCGCTTGAGGTCGATGCCGCCGGCCTGGATGCGATGGATCGGCGCTATCTCTCGACCATCGCGTCGAGTTACGGAGGTGGGCCGGTCGGTGTCGATACGCTCGCGGCCGCGTTGTCGGAACCGCGTGACGCCATCGAGGACATCATCGAGCCATTCCTGATCCAAAAAGGCTTCCTGCAACGGACGCCGCGCGGGCGGTTACTGACCGCGCTGGCTTTCCAGCATCTCGGCCTGCCGGAGCCTGCGCGCGATCCGGCCCAGTTTGGGCTGTTTTCCGGAGAGGATGAGTAGCGAAAGAATCATATCTGTGGTGGCCGCACTGATCCGCGACGGGGACGGGCGCGTTCTGCTGGTCCGCAAGCGCGGGACGGTGGCTTTCATGCAGCCGGGCGGCAAACGCGACGTTGGCGAAAGCGACGTCGCGGCATTGGCACGCGAAATCGGCGAGGAATTGGGCTGTCGTATCAAGGATAGCAGCGTGCAGGCTCTGGGCGTGTTTGATTGCCCGGCGGCGAACGAGCCAGGATTTCAAGTCAACGCCGCTGTCTATGCGGTGGATGTCGACGGTCCGATCAAGCCTGCCGGCGAGATCGATCAGGTCTTATGGATCGATCCGCGCGCGCTTCCCGACCTCACATTCGCACCATTGACGCGCGACCACGTGCTCCCGCTCGCGCGGTCACTTCAATGAATGGCTGCATTGACGCGCAAGCCGATTGATGCAGTTCTCTCCTGTCTGTAAATAGTTCGCTATGAACTCCCTCGATGGCGAAATTCTCGACGGCCGGCACCATCAGGCTGTGCGTGTCTATTACGAAGACACGGATTTTTCCGGCATCGTCTATCACGCGAGCTATCTGCGTTTCATGGAGCGCGGCCGCACCAATTATCTACGACTGATCGGCGCCGATCATCGCGCGCTGTTCGAACAAGCCGAAAAGGAAGCGCCGGGATTTTCTTTCGTGGTGCGTCATATGAGCATCGATTTCCGCAAGCCCGCGTTCATGGATGACGTGCTGGACATCGTCACCACACCGGAAGAAGTGAAAGGCGCCTCGGTGACACTCAATCAGAAGGTTATGCGTGGCGTTGATCTACTTGTGGAAGCGCACGTTCAGGTCGCCTTCGTTTCCGGCGGACGCGCAAAGCCGATCCCGAAGCCGCTGCGCGTTGCCATGAAAGCAGATCAGGAATCGGGCGGCGTCACCTGACGGCACGTGCTATTATTTCTGGATGAGCAACAGTTTCGCGATATTCGATACGGCGATCCGTACGTGCGGAATCGTCTGGAACGTGCACGGCGTGGCCGGCGTGCAGATTCACGACGGAACTGAAGGCGCCACCCGGGCGCACCTGTTGCGGCGTTTTGCCGGCGCAAAGGAAGAGCCGCCTCCTGCACATGTGCAGCGGGCGATTGACGGCATCGTTGCACTCTTGTGCGGCGAGAAACGCGACTTGAACGACGTGACGCTCGATACTGGCGATCTGCCGGAGTTCAATCGCAAGGTCTACGCCATTGCACGCACGATTCCGCCGGGCTCCACATTGACTTACGGAGAGATTGCGGAACGCCTTGGCGACAGATTATTGGCGCGCGATGTCGGACAGGCGCTCGGCCAGAATCCGATTCCCTTGATCGTGCCCTGTCATCGTGTGCTCGCTGCGGGCGGCAAGACAGGCGGCTTTTCGGCTCCGGGCGGCGTCGTCAGCAAGCTCCGTCTGCTGAGCATCGAAGGTGCACAGCCGAGCGGTCCGACATTGTTTGATCATCTGCCGCTGGTCGCCAAACGCGGGCGACGTTCATAGATATCGGCGTCGACGCACCTGCCGGACTCATGTTAATCCCGTTTACATGAAATGGGGCAGACGTGCCGGACCGCGCGGCTATCACCACGGCAACCTCAAGGAAGCCCTGGTGCGGGCTGCGCTTGAGTTGATTGCTGAGAAGGGACCGGCTGGCTTCACCTTTGCCGACGCCGCGCGCTGGGCAGGCGTAAGTCCTGCGGCGCCGTATCGGCATTTTCGCGATCGAGACGCGCTGCTCGCCGATGTTGCTCGCCGCGGCTTTCAGGAGTTTGCAAGCGCGCTCGCCAAAGCCTGGGACGAAGGCAAGCCGGAGGTGATGGCGGCTTTTGACCGTCTCGGCAAAACCTATCTCGCTTTCGCCAAACGCGAGCCGGCCTATTACTCTGCGATGTTCGAGGCGGGTGTTCCTCTCGATACTGATCGCGAGTTACGCGAGGCTAGCGAGAACGCATTTGCCGTGTTGCGCGCGGCGGCCGAGAAACTGGTTTCGTTGATTCCGTCGCCAGGGCGTCCGCCGGCTCTGATGGTCGCATTGCACATATGGTCGATGACGCACGGGATCGCCTCGTTGTTCGGCCGCGGCGACGCGGCCCGTCGCGCATTACCGATGCCGCCCGAGGAACTGCTGGAAGCTGCCGTCCTTATTTACCTGCGCGGTCTGGGGCTTAACGCGACAGCGGCCCGGCAGCGGTGAGTAGCCAGCGACTTTTGCGCGCAGGTCTGGCGCGGCGCCACAACGCTCACCAATTTAATTTCCGCGCCGCTTGACAGTGGCCTCGCCCTGCCCTAACTATGTAAATGTTATTTACATTCACGCGAGGCCGACAATGCCTATCACCGCGCAACTCGACTCTTTCGGAAAACCCGCCTGGATCGCACTGATCGTTCTTGGCTTCATGGTCTGGTGGCCGCTTGGGCTTAGCGTCCTCGCCTTCACCATCGGGAGCGGAAGAATGGGATGTGGACAGCACCACTGGCAGAACAAGGTGGATCGAATGCAGCAAAAGATGGATTGGATGAGGTCGCGAATGGGTGGCAGCCCCTGGAATTTCTATGCGCCCTCCAGCGGCAACCGGGCTTTCGACGATTATCGGGCCGATACGCTGCGGCGCCTTGAGGAAGAGCAGCGCGAGTTCCGTGAGTTCCTCGCGCGTCTTCGTCTGGCGAAGGACAAAACCGAGTTCGACCAGTTCATGGCCGAGCGTGGCAACCGGCCTTCGCCGGATCAGCCCCAGAGCTAAATCGCCCCGCTTTCCTGAAGCAACGGGCCGCCCGAGAGGGCGGCCATCGCTTTTTTCGCCGGCGCGCGGAGGTAACTACTCCTTAACCACAATCAGCGCTGTTTAGAGCGGTTAGGCCCGCTTCCGCGCCCAAGTTTGGCCAAGTTTCGCGGGGATTTCGTAGGTTACCGGTGGACGGGACCAACGATTTTCGCGAGACGTCCGGCTTAGCGCGTGAGCGGCATCGTCGCGCGCGCATGTCGACTTCGGATATTGCGCCGCGCCGGTTCGACCCACGGGACCGGATTAAGCCGAAAGGACGTGCCTATGAATCCTGCCGACGTGGCACAGTCGGTGCTCCCGCTGACTTCTTCCGATCTTTCGCTGTTCACCCTGTTCTGGAACGCGCACTGGGTCGTCAAGACGGTGATGGTCGGGCTGCTGATCTGCTCAGTCTGGGTCTGGGCGATCGCGATCGACAAGACCGTGCTCTATACCCGTTCGCGCCGCGCCATGGATCGTTTCGAGCAGGCCTTCTGGTCGGGGCAGTCGCTGGACGAACTCTACCGCGCGCTGTCCTCGCGCCCCGCGCATTCGATGGCGGCATTATTCGTGGCCGCGATGCGCGAATGGAAACGCAGTTTCGAGGGAAATGCGCGCACGATCGGTGGATTGCAGATGCGTATTGAAAAAGTCATGGAAGTGACAATCGCGCGTGAGGTCGAGCGGCTTGAAAGGCGTCTGCTCGTGCTCGCCACCGTCGGGTCGGCGGGACCATTTGTCGGGTTGTTCGGTACCGTCTGGGGCATCATGACGAGCTTCCAATCGATCGCCGCATCCAAAAACACATCATTGGCGGTTGTCGCGCCCGGCATCGCCGAAGCGCTTTTTGCGACTGCACTCGGCCTTGTCGCCGCCATACCAGCGACGATTTTCTATAACAAGTTCGCGTCCGAAGTTAACAAACAAGCCCAGCGCCTCGAGGGCTTTGCCGACGAGTTCTCGGCAATTCTGTCCCGGCAGATCGACGAGCGAGGGTAGGGGATCGCTTCATGGCTGCCAATGCCGGCACGCCGATCATCGGGAAGCGCAAGCATCATCGCCGCCGGGTGATGAGCGAGATCAACGTGACCCCGATGGTCGACGTGATGCTTGTGCTGTTGATAATTTTTATGGTGTCGGCGCCGCTGCTGACGGTCGGCGTTCCGATCGATCTGCCGCAAAGTCAGGCCAAAACCCTGGACCAGGACAAGGAGCCGCTCACCGTTTCTGTCAACGACAAAGGCCAGATTTTCCTGCAGAATAGCGAAATTGCCGTCGACGATCTGATCCCCAAAATGCAGGCCGTGGCCCAAGCGCGCGGTGGGGTCGAAGCACGTGTTTACGTACGCGGCGACAAGAAAGTGGACTATGGGACCATGATGCAGGTGATGGGCCGGCTGTCATCGGCCGGCTTTCATCGTGTAGCCTTGGTTACCGAGTTTGAACAGGGCGCGAAAGCGCGGTGATGAGAAAAGCGACAGCAATATCGGCTGGCCTGCACGCGGCGGTGCTGCTGTGGGCGACGTTCTCATTTTCAGGGAAGATGTTCGACGTCACGCCGGCGGAGTCGTTGCCGGTCGACCTCGTCAGCGAAAAAGATTTCTCCGAGATGACCAAGGGCGTGAAGGACGCGCCGAAGGTCGAGACACCAAAGCCACTGGCCGAGAAAAAAGCCGAAGAGCCGCCCAAACCGGTCGAAGATTCGAAGGCGAAGATCACCGAAAAAAAGGAAGTTCAGGCCGCGAAGGAAGTTGCGTCGCCGCCCGAGCCGCAACCGACCAAGCCCGATCAGATTGCCGATAAGCTTAAACAACCGGACGAACCAAAGCAGCAGACCAAGGTCGAGCAGCCACTACCGCCGAAGAAGCCGCCGCAGAAGCCGCAGCCGAAATTCGATGCCGACAAGATCGCGGCTCTGCTCGACAAGCGCGATCCACAACGGAATGTCGCGGCCGGGCTGGACCCCAACAACGTTCCGTCCTTGGGAACGCCCTCGGGCATGGCGGCGAGGTTGTCGCAATCCGAAATCGATGCGCTTCGTGCCCGATTGATGGCCCTATGGAGTCCCCCGGTCGGTGTGCAGGATCCGAATGAGCTGATCGTCAATGTGACCGTAAGACTTCGCCCCGACGGCCGTCTGGCGGCGGCGCCATTTGCGCGGGTCAACGGCAGAAGTGTTGCCGCAATGGCCTCGCGCGACAGCGCGGTACGCGCGGTGTTGACAGGTCAGCCCTTCGACATGCTCAAACCTGAGCATTACGAGAGTTGGAAAGAGATCGAGTTGACGTTCGATCCCAAAGACATGTTTCGGTCAAATTAAGTCCTCTATTGATCCAATCGAAATGACCCAACGATCCGTTCCCCTTCCGCTCACCCGTCGCTGGTTGCTCGCCGGCGCGGGAGCAATGGCTGTTCTTGCGCCACGCGCGGCAGGTGCGGTGCTGCGGCTCGACATTACGCAGGGTAATTTGCAACCGATGCCGATCGCACTACCAGACTTCGTCTCCGAAACCGACATCGGACGAAATGTTACCGCGGTCATCAGCAACAATCTTCAGCGCAGCGGTCTGTTCGCGCCTATCAATCCAGCTGCCTTCATCGAAAAAGTCACCAACAGCGATAACGTGCCGCGCTTTGCCGATTGGCGCACGATAAACGCTCAGGCGCTCGTCACCGGCCGTATCACGCGCCAGGGTGATGGTCGGCTAAAGGCGGAGTTTCGCCTTTGGGATGTGTTCGCGGGCCAGCAGCTCGACGGCAAGCAGTATTTTACGACACCCGATAACTGGCGGCGGATCGCTCACATTATTGCAGACGCGATCTATGAACGCCTCACTGGCGACAAAGGTTATTTTGACAGCCGTGTCGTATTTGTCGACGAAACCGGCCCGAAGGATCGGCGCGTGAAGCGGCTCGCCATCATGGATCAGGATGGCGCCGGCGTACGCTACCTGACGCGCGGCGATGATCTGGTGCTGACGCCCCGCTTCAATCCGTCGACGCAAGAGATCACTTACATGTCGTATGGGCAGGGCGATCCGCGCGTCTATCTGCTCAACATCGAGACCGGACAACGCGAAATCGTCGGTAACTTTCCTGGCATGACCTTCGCCCCGAGATTTTCCCCCGACGGTCAGCGCGTCATCATGAGTCTTCAGCAGGGAGGCAATGCCAATCTGTTCGTAATGGACCTACGGTCAAAGCAGACCACGCGTCTCACCGACACTCCGGCAATCGATACCGCGCCCTGTTACTCACCTGATGGTACCCGCATCTGCTTCGAGAGCGACCGGGGGGGCAGCCAGCAGATCTACGTCATGCCGGCAACCGGCGGGGCGGCGCAACGCATCAGCTTCGGCGAAGGGCACCATTCGACTCCGGTCTGGTCCCCGCGTGGCGACTACATTGCTTTCACCGGCCAGGCGCGTGGTAATTTTGCGATCGGTATTCTCAAACCCGACGGTTCCGGCGAGCGCCTGTTGACCGAAGGCTTCCACAACGAAGGGCCTACATTCGCGCCGAACGGGCGAGTACTGATGTTCTTCCGGGACGTAGGCCAGGGGCCAGCGCTCTATACGATCGACATCAGCGGCCGCAATGAATTGAAGGTTCCGACGCCGGCCTATGCATCCGATCCGGCTTGGTCACCCCTTTTGTCGTGACTGTCGCAAACCGGCCTTATTTTCACACTGTCTTAACCATTAGAAACGGTTTAAGGGACGACGGGACATTTAATCGGGCTGGGCAAGGTTCCATCAAGGTTGATGGAACGTTCGTTTAACGAACGGCCTGCTAGACCCGCACGCATGGTGTGTCGATACGCGTGAATGGAGGGGACCGGGATGATGGATATCAGGAAAATGCTTCACGCTGCCCGGTTCGCGGTGATCCTCGCTGCGGCTCTGGCAGTCTCGGCCTGCGCCAGGTCAGGCGAAGATGCTCAGGCGAATGCCGCCGGCCAGGCGTCGCCGGGCAGCCAGCAGGATTTTATTGTCAACGTCGGTGACCGCGTATTTTTCGAATCCGACTCGACCGAGCTCACGCCGCAAGCGCGCGCGACGCTAGACAAGCAAGCTCAGTGGCTAACGACGTACAGCCAGTACGGCCAGTTCACCATCGAGGGTCATGCTGACGAACGCGGCACCCGCGAATACAACATCGCGCTCGGTGCGCGGCGTTCACAGGCGGTGCGCGACTATTTGGTCTCGCGCGGTATTCAGGGACAGCGCATGCGGACGATCTCCTTTGGCAAGGAGCGGCCGGTCGCGGTCTGTAACGATATCTCCTGCTGGTCGCAGAATCGACGCGCAGTGACCGTGCTGGGGGTCAGTTCCTAAGGCTCGGATGGCCGGGTTCGTCCGGCCACCTATACATTCGGCATAAAGTCGGACGAAGCCGGAACCGGCGCCGCAGTCACAATTTCGACGCAGCGCGTCTTATGTTACCCTTTCTCGGCAAACGGCTGCCGCCGGTTCATCAGACATGAAGCGTTCACGACCACCATCTCGAACTGCGGCGCTTGCCGCAATTTCCGTGTTGCTTCTGACCGCTTCTGCGCTGGCGCAAGACCAGCGCGGCTCGGGCAATTTTCTCGACAATCTTTTCAATCGCGGCGAGCAGACGCAATCGCGTCAGCAGTCACAGTCGGGTCGCATGGAGCAAGCCGATCCCAGCGATGTGACCGTCCGGCTCGACCGGATGGAAAGCGCGTTGCGCCAACTCACAGGTACACTTGAGCAGCTTCAATACCGCAATCAGCAACTCGAAGCGCAACTCAAGCGCATGCAGGACGATACCGAGTATCGTTTTCAGCAATTGGGGTCTCGTGGCGGAGTTGCGCCCCCGGCGCAGGCAGCACCGGCCACTCCAGGAAACGCGCCGATGGCGCCGTCCGGACGTCGCTCCGATGTTTTCGATCCGTCGCAACGCCCCAATGCGCCGGGCGCTCCGCGCACGCTGGGTAATGAGGCGGTGATAGCGGCACCCGAACAGGGTCGCGACAGTGGACCACCGGTCGGTGCGCCAGGCGGACGTAGCGCGGGTGCCCCGCTCGATCTGTCGACGCTGGCGAATACTGACTCACAACTACCGCCGCAGCGAGCGGTGCCGCCGTCTGCAGTCGCGTCAGCTGGGTCGATGCCGGTACCGACACAGCAGACAACGGCGCCTTCACCGCCGCCGCAAGCGCGCAATGTCGTTCCCGCCACGCCGAATAACCAGCAGGTTGCGACGCTGCCGCCTTCGGCCTCGCCGCAGGATGAGTACGATTTGGCGTACGGGTACGTGCTGCACAGGGACTATTCGTTGGCCGAACAGTCGTTCCGCGATTACCTGAAGAAATACCCCAACGAACGCCTGGTGCCCGAGGCGCAATACTGGCTCGGCGAAAGCCTGTTTCAGCAGCAGCGCTACCGCGACGCTGCCGAGTCGTTCCTCGGGGTATCGACCAAGTTCGAGCGCTCCGCGAAGGCGCCTGATGCGCTGCTGCGCCTCGGTCAGTCACTGGCTGCGATGAACCAGAAGGAAGCTGCTTGCGCCACACTTACCGAGATCGGGCGTAAGTATCCGCGTGCTTCGGCCAATGTAAAGCGCGGGGTCGAGCAGGAGCAGAAGCGCGCGCACTGTTAGGATATGATCGCTATTGCCTGCCCGCGGACTTGATCCGGGAGCGGGAACCGGCCTTCGGTAACGATCATGCCTGAGCAAAAATCACTGGCCCTCGCGCCGTCGGAAGCCAAGGCGCTTTTTTCGGATCTGCAAGTCTTTCCTGTTCTGACGCTTGCGGTGTCAGGCGGACCCGACTCGACCGCGCTGATGCTGCTCGCTGCACGCTGGCGCGATTCACTCAGGACGAAGCCAAAGCTCATTGCCGTGACGATCGATCATGGCCTGCGCAAAGAGTCCAGAGACGAGGCTGCTGCGGTTGCACGCCTGGCGCGCAAATTAAACATTTCGCATTGCACCGTGCGCTGGAATAGCCGCAAGCCCTCGACGGGCGTCCAGGAGAAAGCGCGCGCGGCTCGCTATCGATTGCTCGGCGAGGCCGCGCGCAAAGCAGGTGCTGCGCACGTCCTCACTGCACACACGCTCGACGACCAGGCCGAGACCGTATTGATCCGCATGAGCCGGGGCAGTGGATTGACCGGCCTTAGTGCAATGGCACGGACCGCTCCGTTGCCCCCGGACGGCAAGAGCACGATCGTGCTTGTGCGCCCGCTGCTCGACATTGCAAAATCGCGGCTGATTGCAACGCTTGACGTTGCGAAAATTCCATACGCCGATGATCCGTCAAACCGCAACCCGCGCTTCACGCGGGCGCGGCTCCGCGGCCTCATGGGTGCGCTGGCGGCGGAAGGTCTCGATGCCAACCGTCTGGCGCAACTCGCGCGCCGGCTGAAGCGGGCGGAAGGCGCGATCGAGGCCGCGGTCGACCGCGCAATGGACGACATGGCAGTGGAATTGGCGCCTCCGGGCTCGCTTTCGATCGAGACCCGCCGTTTTGCCGAATTGCCTGGTGAAATTGCACTGCGCCTGCTCGGCCGGGCGGTGGCCAGAGCCGGTGATGAGGGTCCTGTTGAGCTCGGCAAGCTCGAAGCGCTTAAATACGCCCTGGATTGCGCCCGGATGGCCAGCGAGGGGCGTTTTCGCCGTACTTTGGCCGGTGCGCTTGTAACGCTGACCGAACGTCAACTCATTGTTGAAAGGGCGCCGGCTCGCGGTCGCGGGGCCTTAACCAACCGCCGACACGAGCGCGCAAGCCAGGCGAAAACACGCTAGATATTAAGGTTTGAGGCCTTTTCTTGGGGGCCCGTGCTGCCTACATTGGGAATTCGGGTCCGACGCTAAGTCGCCACGAACGGGATGCATAAATCACAAAGCCGCGGGGCTTGTGCGCGGCGGGGTCAGGACGCCTGATGAACGCTAACCTTCGCAATTTCGCCCTCTGGGTGATCATCGTCCTATTGCTTTTGGCGTTGTTCACGCTCTTCCAGAACCCGGGACAACGCACCACCGCGCAGGACATCTCCTTCTCGCAATTGCTGTCCGAGGTCGATCAGGGCCGCGTGCGCGATGTTGTGATCCAGGGGCCGGACATCCATGGCACCTTCGCCAACGGGACCAGCTTCCAGACCTACGCACCAAATGACCCCGGTCTGGTGCAGAAACTCTATTCCAAGGGCGTGACGATCACCGCGCGGCCGCCGCAGGACAATGTCCCGTGGTTTGTCTCGCTGCTGGTGTCGTGGCTGCCGTTCATCGCACTGATCGGTGTGTGGATCTTCCTCTCGCGTCAGATGCAAGGCGCAGGCGGCAAGGCGCTCGGTTTCGGCAAGTCGCGCGCGAAGCTTCTGGCTGAGGCGCATGGTCGTGTCACCTTTGACGATGTCGCGGGTGTCGATGAAGCCAAGCAGGACCTGCAGGAGATCGTCGAATTTCTGCGCGACCCCGGAAAATTCCAGCGCCTTGGCGGTCGCATTCCGCGTGGCGTTCTGCTGGTCGGCCCGCCCGGCACCGGCAAGACGTTGATTGCGCGCGCCGTCGCGGGCGAGGCCAATGTGCCGTTCTTCACCATTTCAGGCTCGGACTTCGTCGAAATGTTCGTCGGCGTCGGTGCAAGCCGCGTGCGCGATATGTTCGAGCAGGCCAAGAAGAACGCGCCCTGCATCATCTTCATCGACGAAATCGACGCGGTCGGCCGTCATCGCGGCGCCGGCCTCGGCGGCGGCAATGACGAGCGCGAGCAAACGCTCAACCAGTTGCTGGTCGAGATGGACGGCTTCGAAGCCAACGAAGGCATTATTCTCATCGCCGCGACCAACCGTCCGGACGTGCTCGATCCCGCGCTGCTGCGTCCGGGTCGATTCGACCGTCAGGTGGTCGTGCCGAATCCCGATGTTGTTGGTCGCGAAAGCATCCTGAAGGTGCACGTGCGTAAGGTGCCGCTGGCACCCGACGTGAACCTCAAGACCATCGCGCGCGGCACGCCCGGGTTCTCCGGGGCCGACCTGATGAATCTGGTCAACGAGGCCGCGCTGATGGCGGCGCGTCGCAACAAGCGCATGGTGACCCAGTCGGAATTCGAAGACGCCAAAGACAAAGTGATGATGGGCGCTGAGCGCAAGTCGCTGGTGATGACCGACGAAGAAAAGATGCTGACCGCCTATCACGAGGGCGGCCACGCTATCGTTGCGTTCAACGTCATAGCGACCGATCCTGTGCACAAGGCCACAATTATCCCGCGCGGCCGCGCACTTGGCATGGTCATGCAATTGCCAGAACGCGACAAACTCTCGATGAGCCGCGAGCAGATGACGTCGCGCCTCGCGATTATGATGGGCGGCCGCGTTGCCGAAGAAATGGTGTTCGGCAGGGAGAAGGTGACCTCGGGCGCTGCCTCCGACATCGAGCAGGCGACCAAGCTTGCGCGCATGATGGTGACGCGCTGGGGCTTGTCCGACAAGCTTGGCACCGTTGCCTACGGCGAGAACCAGGACGAAGTTTTCCTCGGCTACCAGGTGTCGCGCCAGCAGAATATTTCGGAAGCAACCGCGCAGACGATTGACGCCGAGGTTCGCAAGCTGGTCGAGGCCGGTTATGCGGAGGCGACTCAAATACTGAGCGAGAAACGCTCCGACCTCGAAGTGCTCGCCAAGGGCTTGCTCGAGTTCGAAACGCTGACCGGCGAGGAAATCACAGATCTCCTCGCGGGCAAGCGTCCGGTGCGTGAATCGGTCATCGAACCGACGACACCACGGTCGTCGGCCGTACCGCCGGCCGGCAAGCCGCGCCCGCGGCCCGAATCGCCGCCGGGCGAGGTCGCTCCTCAGCCGCAAGGCTAATCCGGTATCCGCAATCCTCCTGGCCGGGCCCAGTCCCGGCCATCTCGATTCATGGGTTGAGCCGTGCGAGCCTCGGCGGGAACAACCTTCCTTTCGGTTTCTTCAATGACCTTCTTAGAAACGGCGCCGGACAAATCCCGTTGGTCCGGCTTTGTCCATGGAATGCGTCTCGGGCTTCCGGTGGCGCCGGGCATCATGGCGTTTGGTCTCGTCGTCGGCGCGGCCGCGGCTCGGCAAGGCCTGACGTTCCTGCAAAGTCTCGCCATGAATTTTTTCGTGTGCTCCGGGATTGCCCAGCTTGTTGCACTCGAAATCTGGCCTGCCGTTATGACCTGGGCCGCCGTCCTGACGGTCGCCGTACTGGCGGGCGTTGTCGGGGCGCGCCTTTTCCTGATGAGCGTCGCTATGCGTCCGTGGCTCGCGGAACGGCCGGCATGGCAGGCCTACACGGCGCTGTTTTTTCTGACCGACGCCACCTGGCTGATTGCCATGCGCTATCGCGCCGACGGGGGCCGGGATGTTGCCGCGTATTTTGGCGCGGCCACCGCAATCATGGCGGCTTGGCTCGCCGCTACGGGTGTCGGGTACTTCGTCGGCAGCTTTATTGCGGATCCGACAAAATACGGGCTCGATCTTGTGATGCCGGCATTTTTCGCGGCGATGCTCGTGCCGCTATGGGTGGGACCGCGCCGTGCGTGGGGTTGGCTTGTCGCGGGGATCGTGGCTGTCGCTGTCGAGCGTCTGATTCCGGGTTGGTGGTTTATCGTTGCGGGCTCGATCGTGGGTGCGGTCGCCGGCGGCTATCTCGATGAGCAGACCGAATGAGCGCGGATCTGGGCGCATTCGGCGTCTGGGCCGCCATCGCCGCGATGGCGATTGTGACCTATGCGATCCGCGCGGGCGGCTTTTGGTTGATGGGCTACGTTCCTCTTACCCGCCGCGTCCGCAGTATATTGAATGCGCTTCCCGGTTCGGTGATCGTGGCAATAATTCTGCCGCTGGCCGTCCGCGGCGGCACGGCGGCGACTGTGGCCGTTGTCACCGCGCTGGCTGTGATGGCGCTGCGTCGCAACGATCTTCTTGCTGTGGTTTGCGGTGTGGGCGCGGCTGCGTTCGTGCGAGCGCTCGTGCTTTGAGTAATGCGATGCCTTTGCAAAATCGTGTCACGCCCACCGGCGACCTCATCTCGACATCCGCGCGCGGAACGTTGTTGGGTAATCGCGGCGGCAGGTTTCACGCCGCCAATCGGACGTTGACCGGCCGACGCTGGGCATCCCGGCAGTGGATCTGTTGCGTGCTCGAATTCAAGAATCGCCAGCGCGATGTATGGGGCCGCTTCTACACGGAATTGTTTTTCCTCGACGAAGTGACGGCTTTTGCAGCGGGCCATCGGCCGTGTTTTGAATGTCGTCGCCGCGACGCCGAGCTCTTCGCACATTTGTTTTCCGGCAAAAGGAGACGCGCGTCGGCCGATGCAATCGATCGAGCGCTTCACGCCGAGCGATTGAACGACAAAGCCAAACGGACCCATCGACGCAACATCGATACGTTGCCCGACGGAGCGATGGTGACGCTGGACGGGGAGGCCTTCGCTGTTCGGGGCAGGCGCCTGCTGCGCTGGGCACCTTCGGGCTATTCCGCATCAAGGGCGCGGCCGCGCGAAATCAACGTCGACGTGCTGACTCCGCCGTCGATTCTGTCAGTGCTTGCGCGAGGCTACACACCGGTCTGGCATTCAAGCGCGCACTAGAGCGTCATGGCGGTTCGACCGCCGGAACCTCGGTTGAAGCGGGCGCGCGACGCGTCCAGGCAAAAATCACGATCGTCGACATTATCGCCAGCATGGCTGCAACGAGCGCGACGCAAGCCGGCCAGCCGCCGTAATTCCAGGCGAGGCCACCCAACGCTGCGCCGAAACTGCCGCCGACATAAAACGAGGTGACATAAAGCCCGACTGCCGACGAGCGGCCTGCTTTGGCCGTGACGGTGACGTAGGCGGTCGAAACCGCCTGACAAATCAAGCCGCAGCCGGCGCAGATCGCTAGTCCCGCGATGATCAGCGGCAGCGAAGGAACGAGCGTCAGGGCGATGCCAATGACCCAGACAGCAATGACGCGCACCGTGAACCGCCGTCGCCCAAACCGTGCGACGGCCCAGCCGGTCCAGGGCGTGAGCAACGAGCCAGTAAGGTAGACGACAAAGAGCGCGCCGAGCCAACTGGCCGAAAGGCTGAAGGGAGGCGCCGCCAGATAAAAGCTGACATAGGTGAAGGTGGTAATGAAATTGAACAAAACTCCGAAGCCGACCGCATAAGTTGCGATCAGCTGCCTGTTGCGCAGATGGGCAAGCATTTGCTTCCCGGAGGAAGCCAGGCCTTCAGAGCGCACGAATTTGCGCTCGTGCGGCAAAAGAAACGCAACGATGATCGCACCTGTAAAAGCGATACCCGCGAGCGCCATGAACCCTGCGCGCCAGTTCACCAAATCGGCAAGAAGGCCTACGAACAGCCGGCCGCTGAAGCCGCCCAGGCTTGAGCCCGAGGAGTAGATGCCGGCTACGGTGGTCGCTTCGCGTTGCGGTAGTTCATCTCCGATATACGCCACCATCACCGCGAAGATTGGAGGGAGCACGAGGCCCTGCACCGCGCGCCAGAAGATGATCGCCGACAGGCTTGTCGACAGACCGACCATGACCGTCGGAATGACCAGTACAAACATCGCAACGACGATGACTCGTTTGCGACCCAGCACGTCGGCAACCGTTCCTGTGAACGGCGCGGTCAGCGCCACCGCCAGCGTGCTGACGGTGATAATGGTCGAGATGCCGGCGGCGCTAGCGCCGAATTCCTCCGACAACAGCGGCAAAATCGATTGTGGCGAGTAGAGATTGATGAAGGCGCAATAGCCGGCAATTCCCGCGGCGAGTCTGAGGGCAAAGGCGTGTCGTGCTTTCGCGGTCGTCATCCTCGGAAACCGGATCGGGCTTCTTTGGTGCAGCTATGCATCAGTTCTGTATTGAATGTCACGAGGGTGTTGTCGCTGGACTGCGAAGCGCGAACTGCATGGCTCACTCATCTGAGCCCAAGCATGCCTTCGGCACGCAGGAGCGTTTCCTCCGGAGTTCCCGATGCGTCAACCTTCGACCATGTCATGCGGCCGCGATCGAATTCTTCCTGCTTCCGCGCAACATCCGCGTCTGCGTCGGACGCGTCGTGGCCGCGGTCCCTGATGCGGGTCAAACGGGCCTCGAGGCTTGCGATCAGGAATAGTCCGTAAAACGCGGCGCTGTTTGCGGATTTCGCAATCTCGGATCTCTCAACCGATGATGCGAAGACAGCATCGACGATGGCCGAATAGCCTGCGGCAGTTATGCGCCGCGCTTTTTCCGTGAGACCCCTGTAGACTCTGATCGTGGTCTCGACCGAGTAGGCGCGGTCCGGGAGCTTTTCAGTTTCGTCGATTCCGAACAATGCTTTGCGCTCGACGTCGCTGCGCAGCACCACCGCGCCCGGCAATGGCAGAAGCGCCGGCGCCAATGTACGCGCGAGCACTGACTTTCCCGTTCCCGAGAGGCCGCCGATCGCAACCAGTTTCGGTTCTGCCGGCGCGAGGAATTTTTGTGCCAGTGCAGCGTAGTCTCGCGCACTGTTTACAAGTTCCGGCTGGGATCCTTTTTGTCTGTGTCGCGCCGCGATGACCTTGGCGCGGATCGCCGCGCGGATCGACATGAAGAGCGGTAGCGCGGCCAGTACATCCAAGTCGTGGACGCGACGTGTTTCCGTCAAATAGCGATTCAATACGATGTTGGCAGCCGTGTGCAGTCCTCGTTGAATCAAATCCATCAATAGAAATGCAAGATCGTAGTAGACGTCGCCGGTTGCGATGCGGTCGTCGAATTCGATGGCGTCGAAAACCACCGGCTTGCCCTCGATGAGCACGATATTGCCCAGGTGCAAATCACCATGACATCGCCGCACAAGCCCGGCGCGCTCGCGAGCCTGCAACAATGGCTTCACGCGTTCGAGTGCGTCACGCGTCGCCGCACCGAGGGCGCGCACATGGTCTAGCGAAAACAGCTCCGGTTCAGCCGTAAGGTCGGCCTCGTTCTGCGCGATAATTTCCGACAGTGTCTCAGTGGTATGCCCATTGGCGACGCTGGGAGCGAGGCGGTGCGCAGCCGCAACCGCCCGGCCGAGCGCTTCGGC
>JANWKN010000034.1 GCA_025451355.1 Pseudolabrys sp.
CGCCGTTGCCGGCGGCTCAAGGTGATAACAGGGAGGCGTCAAACAGAGTGGACAGGAGCCACTCAATGTCCACATGAAGATGGACAATGCCAGTAATGGTCGAGAAAGCTTAACGACAACTTAAGAAGTTCGCCGCAATGCCAAAAAATTTTTAAACACCTCGTGGCACACGGATACCTTTGCGCCGTTGATCGGCTTCAACGCCTGAAAAACGTATCCGCCGCCGCGCGCGATGCGCGCTTCTGCGTCATGTCGGCCTCAAGCCGGCTGATCTCATCGCGCAGCAATTGCACGCGCGCGCCGAGTTCCTCGACCGACAGCAAGGTCAGATCCTGGCCGATGTCGTGCACGACCTTTTTCTTGGGCTTATCGTCTTCGTCAATCGCCGGCATCGCAGGCTCTCCCTGGGCCAAAATCTAGCCGCGCCAGTTGCGGTTGTCACATCCACAAGGCCCGCCTAAAAGGACGTCCAATTGGGCGCCAAAACCAGAGGGACCGATGGCCGCACTTCCATCTGACATGACAGCGATCGGCATCAAAGCTGCGGGTGGGCCCGATATGCTCGTGCCCGAAAAACGCCCGGTGCCCACACCGGGCAATGAAGAAATCCTGGTGAAGGTCGCTGCCGCCGGCGTGAACCGTCCCGATGTCATGCAGCGTATGGGTCTCTATCCGCCCCCGCCCGGCGCGCCGGATATTCCTGGACTTGAGATTGCCGGCGAGGTCGTCGCGTTGGGGCCCAATGTCAAACGCTGGAAGGTCGGTGACCGCGTCATGGCCTTGGTCGTCGGCGGTGGTTATGCCGAATATTGCGTCGCGCACGAAAGCCATGCGTTACCGGTGAGCGGCCTCTCGATGGTCGAGGCTGCGGCTGTACCGGAAACCTTCTTCACGGTCTGGCACAATGCGTTCGAGCGCGGCGGCCTTAAGAGCGGCGAAACTTTGCTGATCCACGGCGGCACGTCAGGCATCGGCACGACTGCCATCCAACTTGCCAAGGCATTCGGCGCACGCGTAATCACAACCGCGGGCTCGCAGGAAAAGTGCGACGCTTGCCGGAAGCTCGGTGCCGATGTTGCCGTAAACTACAAGACCGAAGACTTTGTCGCGGCCACGAAGTCGGCGACTCGTGACAAGGGTGCCGAGGTTATAGTGGACATGGTGGGTGGAGATTACATCGCACGCAACTACGAAGCCGCGGCGGTGGAGGGGCGCATCGTGCAGATCGCGTTTCAGGGAAGTCCAAAGGCCACAGTCGATTTTCGCCGCATCATGCTCAAGCGGCTGCACCACACGGGTTCGACCTTGCGCGCGCGATCAGTGCCGGACAAAGGCGCGATCGCCCGGGCGGTCGAGACAAATGTCCTCCCCCTGATCGCGGCCGGTAAGGTCAAACCGATCATTTACAAGACTTTCCCGGTGAATGCCGCACCCGCTGCCCACGCCCTTATGGAAACCAGCGCGCATATCGGCAAGATCGTGCTAACATTTTGATCGGCCGTCCGTTTCTGCAAAAGCCGCGAAATCGGCGTAATGTCGGACTTAAACAAAGCAGGGTGCGATTGTTAGCGGATTTTCACCGTCGGCGAGGCCAGCGGCCCAGGCGGCAAGGGGATGCCGCGGGCGGGGGTTTTGTTTTGCCTATGACGCGTTGTCTGACCGCGATAGCGGTTGTGATCATCGCTGTATTGTTGCTCGTTCCGAGCGCGCGCGCCGTGGAATCGGTGAACGTGCGGCTCGATGCAGCCGCTATCGACTTGACGGCCGCTACGGAAGTGCAACGGACGGAAGGCGACCGAATTCAGGTATCGACCGCGCCCGGCCCCGATGGAATCGTACGACGCATCGAGGTTCGCGCACGCGAAGGGAACAACAATTGGGCTGTGTTTGCGCTGACAAACAACAGTGACGAACAGATCGATCGCCTGGTTGTCGTCCCACATTATCGCATGGTCGGATCCGGTCTCTTCTGGCCCGACCTTGGACTATCGCGCATCGCGGCCATCACACCCTCGACCGGCGATCGTCCCGTCCGTCAGGAAGGCTCGACCGCCGATATATTTCGCATCACGCTCGACCCGGGCACCGTAATCACCTTCGTTGCCGAACTGCGTTCCGACAAACTGCCGCAGATCTATTTGTGGGAGCCCGACGCGTACAAGGACAAGGTCAATTCCTTCACTTTGTATTACGGCATCGTCATCGGCATCGCTGGTCTGCTCGCGCTGTTTCTCACGATCCTCTTCGTCGTGAAGGGCTCGATCATGTTTCCGGCGGCGGCCGCACTCGGTTGGGCCGTACTGATCTATATCGGCATCGACTTCGGCTTCTGGGGCAAAGTGTTCGACATGTCGGCCGGCGCCGAACGCGTATGGCGCGCCTGCGGTGAGGCAATTCTGTCGGCGACGCTGCTGGTTTTTCTCTTTGCCTATCTCAATCTGTCGCGCTGGCACGTTCGCTACGCGCACATCACCATCGCGTGGCTCGCCGCACTGGCAGCGCTTGTCGCGGTTGCCGTGTTCGATCCCGCGGTTGCCGCCGGCATTGCCCGGATGTCGCTTGCGGGCATCGCGGTCTTCGGGCTCGCTCTTGTCATTTATCTTTCCACGCACGGCTTCGATCGTGCGGTGCTCTTGATCCCGACCTGGCTGCTGCTGGTCGTATGGACCACTGCGGCCGGCCTGGCGGTCACGGGGCTGGTGACGAACGACATTATCGGTCCGGCGCTGCTCGGCGGCCTGGTGTTGATCGTGATGCTGATCGGTTTCACCGTGATGCAACACGCGTTCGCCGGTGGCATCACGCACGGCATCGTGTCAGACGTCGAACGCCGGGCGTTGGCCCTCACCGGCGCCGGCGATCTGATCTGGGATTGGGACGTTTCGGCGGACAAAGTCTACTCCAGCCCGGAAACCGAGCACATGCTTGGCGTGAAGCGCGGGTCCCTCGAAGGACCAGCGGCGACCTGGCTTGAGGTCTTGCACCCACTCGATCGCGATCGTTTCCGCGCCTCCCTCGACGGCGTCGTCGAGCAGCGTCGCGGTCGTCTGACACAGGATTTCCGGTTGCGAACCGGCGACGGCCAGTACCTCTGGTTCGCGCTGAAGGCGCGCCCGGTGGTCGGCTCCGATGGCGAAGTTGTCCGGCTCGTCGGCACGCTCACAGACGTGACCGATTTCAAGACCTCCGAGGAACGGCTGCTTTTTGACGCGGTTCACGACAACCTCACAGGTCTGCCCAACCGTGAACTGTTCATTGATCGCATGGAAGCGGCCTTCGGCTACGCCAGTGCGGACTCCCAGATCCGCCCATCGATTATCGTGATCGACCTCGATCGATTTAAACAGGTCAATGACTCCGTCGGCATGGCTGTCGGCGATTCCATCCTGCTCACGATTGCACGACGGCTTTCGCGCCTGCTCAAGCCCCAGGATACGCTCGCGCGCCTTTCGGGCGACCAGTTCGCGATGATCCTTCTATCGGAGCGGGAACCTGCGCGTATCGTCGGCTTTGCCGAAACCATCCGCCGCGCCTTGCGCGCGCCGATTGCCTTCAACGACCGCGAGATCTTCCTCACGGCTTCAATCGGAATGGCGCTTGCGGAAAATGAGACGCAACACAACGACGAAGTGCTCAAGGATGCCGAACTTGCGATGTACTACGCCAAACGCATCGGGGGCGACCGCATTGAAATCTTCAAGCCGGCCATGCGGGCGCGCAAAACCGATCGTCTGGCTATGGAATCGGAATTGCGCCGCGCCATCGAGCGCGAGGAAATCAAGGTGCTGTACCAGCCAATCGTCCGGCTGGAAGATCGCGCGATTGCCGGATTCGAGGCGCTTGCCCGCTGGGATCATCCAAAACTGGGCCGCCTGTCGCCTGCGGAATTCATCAACATCGCCGAGGAGATCGGCCTGATTGTCGATCTCGGCCTCTTTGTGCTCGAGCACACCGCGAAGCAGCTCGCGCAATGGCAAGCGGCCACGCGTGCGCGCGAGCCGGTGTTCGCCAGCGTGAATGTTTCATCGCGCCAATTGCTACGGCACGATCTGATCCAGGATCTGCGCGGCGTGCTGGGACGCACCGCGCTTGCCCGGGGCACGCTCAAGCTGGAGATCACCGAGTCTCTGGTCATGGAAAATCCCGAGCACGCGGCGCAAATGCTGACGCGTATCAAGGAACTGGGCGCCGGCCTCTCGCTCGACGATTTCGGCACCGGCCATTCGTCGCTTGCTTATTTGCAGCGTTTCCCGTTCGACACGATCAAGATCGACCAGTCATTCGTGCGCACGACGCCGCGGGGAACGCGACCGGTCATCTTACGGTCGATCATCGCACTTGCGCACGATCTCGGCATGGAGGTCGTGGCGGAAGGCGCCGAAACCGATTCCGATGCCGTCGAGCTGTATCAACTCGGGTGCGAGTATGCGCAGGGGTTTGCCTTCGGCGAGCCGATGTCCGCAGAGGGCGCCCGCGACCTGCTGATCGACAAGCCGACGCGCCTGCGCGCCCTCAAGATCGCATCTGAATAGCCATTATCACGCTCGATCAGGCGTGGCCGGCTTCGCTCGACAACATGCCCAGATCGATGCCGATCTTGCGCAGGGCTTTCTGATATTTGGTGCCGGTATCCTTGCCGAAAATCAGCTCGGGATCGGCCGCACAATGCAACCAACCGTTCTGCTGGATTTCCTGCTCGAGTTGACCGGGCGCCCATCCTGCATAGCCCAACGCAAGAATGGCACTGGCCGGACCGTTGCCGCGCGCGATCGCTTTGAGAATATCGAGCGTGGCCGTCAGGCATATGCCCTCATCGATCGGCAGGGTGGAATTCTCGATAAAGAAATCTGCAGAGTGCAGGACGAAGCCGCGTCCAGTCTCCACGGGCCCACCCTTGAGCACTTTCACCTCTTCGGCGCGAGTCGGAAGCTGGATCCGCTCGCTCGCCGGGATCACTTCGAGCTGCACGAGAAGATCGGGAAACTTTATATTCGATGCCGGGTGATTGACGATGATGCCCATCGCGCCTTCCGTTGAATGCGCGCACACATAGATCACCGCCCTCGAGAAGCGCTCATCGTTCATTGCCGGCATTGCAATCAGCATTTGTCCGTCGAGATAGCCTCGTCCGGGTCCTTGCTGCGCGGCCTTGCGTGCAATCTTCATGGGAAAATGTTACCTGAACGACCTGCCTTTGCAAACGAACCTTGCAGCCGAAAGTTCAATCCCGCACTGTCATATTCGACACGACAATTGTGGCGGGCGCCTGCCGAGATCGTGTTCAACGCTTGCTCACGATGAATTCAATGGCGCGGCAGGTGGTTACCGACTAGAGCGTCGCAAATGAGCGATATGCACAGACCATTGCGCACGATGTTGGCTGCCTGCGTCATTGCAGCCATTTGGGCAACGGTGGGCCACGCTGCGGACGAATCACCCTGGAGTGAGGACATTCGCTCTGCGGCCAGAATTGTTGCCGGCAGCGGCAAGAGCAATGACGCGCAACTGCGCGCGGGCGTCGAGATCAAGATGCAACCCGGATGGAAGACTTATTGGCGCTATCCCGGCGATTCTGGAGTTCCCCCAAGCTTCGACTTTTCGGGTTCTGAAAATCTGAAGGCGGCGACTGTCCTCTACCCTTCACCACACCTGTTCACTGACGAGACCGGACAAACGCTCGGTTACAAGGAGCGCGTCATATTTCCACTCAGCGTTTCGCCACAGCAGGCTGGCAAACTGGTTCGCTTGCGCCTGAAAATCGATTACGCGGTCTGCGAAAAATTGTGCGTGCCGGCGGAAGGGCGCGCTGAACTCACTCTCGCTCCGGGCAACAGCGTCCACAATGCGGATTTGAGCGCGGCCGAAGCACGCGTACCAAAGCTGGTCACAGCCGCACAAGCGGGGCTCACCGCGCGGCGCGTCACTACCGGAGCGAAGCCGCAGGTGGCGGTCGACCTCGCCGCGCCGCCAGGCCAGCCGATCGAGCTGTTTGTCGAGGGGCCGACGCCGAAGTGGGCGTTGCCCATCCCTAAACCGGCAAAACCGGCGTCGAACGGGCAGGCTCAATTCAGCTTCGACCTTGACGGGATGCCGCCCGGTGTCGATGCGAAGAGCCCGGTGGATCTGACCTTCACGGTTGTCACCGGCGATCGCGCGGTCGAGGTGAAGTCCCGTCTCGACTAATCTGCGGCAAGGGCGTAATTAGCCTTCACAACAAAAACAACTGTCCGTAACGCGAGAGAGGATAACCATGCCCATCAAGGTCGACGATCGATTGCCCGATGCCAAATTCCGCGTCATGACCACCGAAGGTCCCGTTTGGAAAACCACCGACGAAGTTTTCAAAGGCCGGAAGGTAGCGCTTTTCGCGGTGCCCGGCGCCTTCACTCCAACCTGCAATAACCTGCACATTCCAAGCTTCCTGAACAACGCGGCTGCCATCAAGGCGAAGGGTGTGCACTCAATCGCCGTCACGGGCGTCAATGATGTGTTCGTCATGGAAGCCTGGAAGAAAACGACGGGCGCCGACGGCAAGATCGATTTTCTCGCTGACGGCAATGGCGAATTCGCCAAGGCCATCGACATGGCCTTCGACGGCTCGGGCAATGGCCTCGGCACGCGGTCGAAGCGCTATTCGATGCTGGTCGAAGACGGCGTCGTCAAAAAGCTCAATATCGAGGATGCGCCTGGCAAGTGCGAGATTTCTGGTGGCCAGGCTTTGCTTGCACAGCTTTGATTGAATTTGCCGTTCCGGGTTTGCGGGCCGAAGTCCGCGCCCGGAACGGCTATTTTGTTTTCATCGCGCCGATTGCGCCGGCGCGCGCCGCTATCAGGCCTTCGCGCGCAAGCTCATCGGCACGCTCGTTCATCGCGTGACCGGCATGACCTTTGACCCAGTGCCAATGCACTTTGTGGTGGCCGAGCGCTTCATCCAGCCGCTTCCATAGATCGACATTTTTCACCGACTTCTTGTCGGCAGTCCGCCAGCCGTTTTTTTTCCAGCCATGGATCCACGCGGTGATCCCGTTCTTGAGATACTCGCTGTCGGTATGAAGATCGACCGTGCAAGGCCGCTTGAGCGCCTCCAGAGCTGAGATCGCCGCCATAAGCTCCATACGATTGTTTGTTGTCTGCGGATCTCCGCCTTTGATTTCTCTTTCACTGTCACCGAAGGTCAGGATCGCGCCCCAACCGCCGGGCCCTGGATTGCCGGAGCACGCACCGTCGGTATGAATGATGACGCGCTGATCGCTCACGCTCCGACACCGTAATCCTGCACGGATTTCACCGGCTGGTGGAACCTCAGCTTGCGATAGTACTCCAGCGGATCTTTCGGCCTCACCAAAGCGCCGTCCGGTACCGCCAGCCAATCGACCAGCCGCGTGAGCAGGAACCGCATGGCCGCACCGCGCGCGAGAACGGGCAGTGCGCTCCGCTCGGCTGGCGAAAGAGCTCGCACCTTGCCGTAGGCGTTGAGCAGCGAGCGCCCCTTGGTGACGTTGTAGGAATGGTCGGTCTCGAAACACCAGGCGTTGAGGCAGACCGCAACGTCGTAGGCGAGCGTATCGGTGCAGGCAAAATAAAAATCAATCAGGCCGGATAGCCTGTCGCCAAGGAAGAAGACGTTATCCGGGAAAAGGTCGGCGTGGATAACGCCTTGCGGTAACTGGCGCGGCCAGGATTTTTCCAGCGCATCGAGTTCGGTCGCGATCTCGCTGCAAAGTCCCTGCCTTACCCTGTCTCCCCTCGCCTTGGCGTGCTCGTAGAGTGGCCGCCAGCTCTCGATCGACAATGCGTTTGCGCGTTTCTGTTTGAAATCGGCGCCGGCGAGATGAAGCCGTGCCAATGCCTCCCCGACGGCTGCGCAATGCCCGGGATTCGGCCGCCTGATCCACAATCCATCGAGAAAAGTCACGACCGCAGCGGGTCGACCGGCGATTCTACCAAGCACACCACCTTGCCTGTTCTTCACCGGCTGGGGACAGGTTATGCCCCGCGCCGCCAGATGCTCCATCAGCCCCAGGAAAAAAGGCAGGTCGCCTTCCGCCACCCGCTTTTCGTAGAGCGTGAGGATGAAATTGCCGGAACCGGTATGTACAAGAAAATTGGAATTCTCGACGCCCTCAGCGATGCCCTTGTAGGAGAGCAGTTCGCCGGTGTCATATGCCGAGAGAAAGCGGGTGAGATCTTCCGCCGAGACGTCGGTGTAAACCGCCATGCAGCGTCACTCCGCCGCCTCGTGGTCCCGCAGCGGGCGAGGAAGCGGGAAGAAAACCCCTTCCTCCGTCGCAGTAACGGTCTCAATGTCGAGAATATAGCGATCGGCAAACGCGCCCATGATTTCCTCGACCAGAATTTCGGGCGCGGAGGCACCGGCGGTGATGCCCAGTCGAGCGACACCGTCAAAATCGCTCCACTTGATGTCACCGACGCGCTGCATCAGCACCGCGCGCGGGCAGCCGGATTTTTCGGCCACTTCCTTGAGCCGTTGCGAGTTCGACGAATTGGGAGCGCCAACGACAATCATGGCGTCGACGACGGGTGCCACACGCTTGACCGCATCCTGGCGGTTTGTGGTCGCGTAGCAGATGTCTTCCTTGTGCGGACCGGAAATGTGCGGGAACCGTTGCTTCAAAAGATCAACCATGGCTGCCGTGTCGTCGACCGAAAGCGTCGTCTGCGTGACATAGGCCAGCATGTTGGCGTCGCGCGGCGTGAATTTCTCCACATCCTCAAGTGTTTCGACGAGCGTAATGCTCCCCGTCGGCAACTGCCCCATGGTGCCGACAACTTCCGGATGGCCGGCGTGTCCGATGAGGACAATCTCGCGGCCGCGGCGGTTGTGAATCTCTGCCTCTCGGTGCACCTTGGTCACCAGCGGACAGGTTGCGTCAATCGTGAAGAGATTGCGGCGGCGCGCCTCTTCGGGGATCGCGCGCGCCACGCCGTGCGCGGAAAAAATTACCGGCACGTGGTCATTGGGAACTTCGCTGAGTTCCTCGACGAAAATCGCGCCTTTGGCCCGCAGGCTGTCGACAACGTAGCGGTTATGTACGATCTCGTGACGGACGTAGACTGGGGCACCGTAGATGGCCAGCGCCCGTTCCACCGACTCGATGGCGCGAACGACCCCCGCGCAAAAGCCACGCGGCGAACAGAGCAGCACCTTTAGAACTGGCTTGGCCGAACTTGACGGCATCATTAACCTCAAACGGCGCGATCTTAGCGCGCAATTGCGGTACCGACATGGGGTGCGCCGACCCACCCTGTCAAGCGGAACGGTTGCATGACCCAGCCAGTCCCCCTATATTCCCGCCACTTTCCGATCATCACCGATGATCTGAAGCTTCGCCCGAGAGCGGTCGAAGCATAGAGGAGATTTTGCCATGGCGACCGCAGCCCCCTTGATGCCAAAGGCGACCGCCGTCTGGCTGTTGGACAACACTGCGCTCTCATTCGACCAGATCGCGGAGTTCTGCAAGCTGCACCCGCTTGAAGTGAAGGCGATCGCCGACGGCGACGCCGCGCAGGGAATCAAGGGCCTCGATCCTATCGTGACGGGGCAATTGACGCGCGAGCAGATCGCCGATGCGGAGAAAAATCCCGATACGCGCTTAAAGCTCACCGAGCCGAAAGTCGCGGTTCCCACCGCCGAGCGGAGCAAGAAAGGTCCGCGTTATACGCCGGTTTCGCGCCGTCAGGATCGGCCGAATGCGATTCTCTGGTTGGTGCGCAATCACCCCGAGCTCAAGGACAGCGCGATCATGCGCCTCGTTGGAACGACGAAATCGACCATCGCTTCGATCCGCGACCGCACGCACTGGAATTCGGCCAACCTTACGCCGATGGACCCGGTGACACTCGGTCTTGCCTCTCAAATCGACCTCGACCTCGAAGTGCAACGCGCCAACAAGGAAAAACCGGCGCCAGCCGACACCGGGGCGACCCTGCTGCCAGCCGCCGAGACGACCGCGCGCAAGGAAGCGGAAGTCGCGACCACAGCCGAGCCGGAGAAGAAGCCGCGTGAGCTCGATGTCAGCGCCGTGTTCGCCAAGCTCAAGCAACTCGGCGGCAAAGGCGAGAAAGACGGCGAGTAAGCGCGGCGGAAATTTTTCGCCGCTATTTCAGAAATTTCTACCGACTGATTTGCACATCGCCCGCGCACGGGTAATGCGGTATGGCACGTTGCGCGCGGATCGCAACAATGTGAAGACCGCGTGTGCGCGCATTGCGCGCGGAATTGCGGTCAAAGTTCGACATCGGCACCATTAGAGATTCCAAATTAAGTTTGCCTTCACGAGTGCGGCCGAGGATCGCGCCCGTTGAAGATCGAGCGGCGACCAACTCACGACCATGACTGGACATGTGGCTGTGAGCTCGCCCTCAATCTAGGGCGTACTCAGCCGCGCGGGCCGATCCCCACCCGGTATTCGCGCGGCCGGACTTGTGAAGACGTCTCAATATCCCCGCGTTCCGTTGATCGCCGCGATGTAGCGCGCGACCGATCTTTCCAGAACTTGCTTGGCGTCTCTGGCGATGACGCGGTCGAAATAGTGGCCGTAGATCATGTCGAACCGGAATTGCGCCAACGACTTGCCGATGTGCTCGACTTCGCGCGCCGACAACGGAATGAAATTCGGATAGCTACGCATGAAAGACAGCCACTTACGGTCCGTGGCGACCGTGAGGATGTCGCCGGCGCAGACAATGCCGCGCCCGTCTGCGCCGCCGGCCCAATGCATCACCGTGCCGCCCGGAAAATGTCCGCCGCAGCGGACCAGCGTGACGCCATTCCAGAGCGGCAGCGTGTCGCCTTCCCACAATTTCACCGCCGGTCCCTTGCGCATGATCCAGTCCCGATCCGCGGCGTTGAGATGGATCGGACAGTCGAAGGCCTGCGCCCATTCGTTCATCGTTGTGTAAAAGTGCGGGTGCGAGATCGCGATTGCCTTCAAGCCACCGAGGCCTTTGATCATGCTCACGGTCGCCGCATCGAGCGCTGCAACGCAGTCCCACAAAATATTGCCGCCTTCCGTGCGCACCAGCAACGCCCGTTGACCGATGGCGAAGCCCGCGCCGATGCCGATCAGACCGGTGTCGTATTCGTGGAAGCTATTCATGTGGCTTTGCGACAGGGACTCGAGCGTCGTCCAGGTCTGTCCGCGCGGCGGCACGTACTGTCGTTCCTCTTCGCAAATGGGGCATTCGGCGGGCGACTGCGCGCTCTCCGGATATTGTGTGCCACACGCGGTGCAGATGTAGAAAGGCATGTATGTCCTTTGGCTATCGTTACCGTGGCGTAGACGCTCGCGCCTCATGCATTCTCATTCTGCAACGCCGCTATGCAAGTCGCGCGGCCATTGGCCGGTTGTTGGCGATGCAATATTCCAACAACCGGTTAATACGGCAGAACAATTTAACGTGAGGAACCTTTGTCTTGTGCAAAGCAAAATTTTTGTTATTTCCCTCTCTGAACGCGACGGATTCGCGAGGTACACAAGATGATATCGCGCAATATCAAATTCATCTCTGCGGCCGCAGTGATTGCACTGCTCGCCACGGTAGCAGTTGCCCGCACGGTGCACACGCATGCTCCGTCGGCATCCGCACACGCTACGACTGGCAAAGTTATCGGAACGCCCGCCAACCAGTCCGCCTCCCCCTACCGGCATGGAGTCATCGTCTGCGGCATGGCAATCGATTCGGATTGTGAAAAGCTCGAAATGTTGTTGCCGATGTAGGGAGCACAAGCGATATTGTTCGTGACGACAGTCCAGCAATATCGAGCTCTCCCGTGCCACGATATCTGCTCATCTTCACCGCCATCAGTCTGCTTCTGTCCGGCACCACATCAGCGCTATCGCAATCGGCTCCGGCAAAGCCGAGGAGTCCCGGCGAGATCGCCGCGACCGATCGAATTGCCATGGAAAAACGCGCTGTCTGCCAGCGTGAAGCGCGGGCGAAGAAACTGAGCTTCATGCAGCGTCGCACCTACGTAAAGAGTTGCGTGAAGCGCTGACAGCGAAGAAGCCGGCTAGGCGCCCGGAACGGCCTTCTTACCACCGCATTGAGTGAAAGACGCCCCGGGACACACCGTGGTGATCGCGGTATTCTTTTCACAGGCGTCGTAACGCCTGAGGCTGGGAGCTCAGCATGAAATCCGGTGGCCGCCTGACAAAACGTGCGCGCAGCAAAGACGAACGCCCGTCGCGAGCGACGGCCGAGAGTGCCGTGCGGACGCTCATTCAATGGGCTGGCGACGACCCCGACAGGGAAGGCCTTCGCGGCACGCCGGCCCGCGTCGTTCGCGCATACGAAGAATGGTTTGCTGGCTATTTCGAGGATCCGCGCGAATATCTTCAACGCACTTTCGAGGAAGTCGCCGGTTACGACGAAATGGTGTTGTTGCGCGACATCCGATTCGAATCCCATTGCGAACATCACATCGCGCCGATCATCGGCCGCGTTCACATCGGCTACCTACCGCGCAGGCGCGTTGTCGGGATTTCCAAGCTGGTGCGCCTGGTCGATGTTTTTGCCAAACGAATGCAAGTTCAGGAGAAAATGACGGCCGAGATCGCCTCGTGTCTCAACAGCGTGCTGAAGCCGTCGGGCGTGGCAGTCGTCGTCGAAGGTGCCCACGAGTGCATGACGACGCGCGGCGTTCACCGGTCCGATGTGACAATGGTGACGAGCCGCATGCTCGGCGTTTTCCGTACGAATTTCAAAACCCGCCAGGAGTTTCTCGCGGCCGTAAAGCTCCGGCACGGCATCGACGACGGATCGATCTGAATCAGCTCAGGTGCGGCCCCGGCCCGCCCACCGCCTCGAGTACGGCTTCGCGCCATTCCCGTTTGATCGGCAGAATGGGAGGCATCGGAGCCATATCCGGCTCCGCCGTGGGCGCCGCGATCGATTCAATGTTCTCCGTCTTCGAACCCCTCCGCATCATTAGATTGTAAATCACCCACTGCGCGCGATGGCGCTTGCCGCTCATGGGGAATCGCTTGGCGATGGAAGACGTCGCGTAGAAATTTCCATAGGCCCTGCTAACGCCGACGCGCAGCTCGTCGCCCGACATCTGCGCCGGCCGGTAGACGACGTGGCCCTGGTCATACATCGTCCAGTCAAAAGAAACGATGCGGTTTGCCTTTTTCATCTCGTACCACGTCAGCGTGCCGGGATAAGGCGTCAGGGTTGAATAGGCGCAGGCATCGTACTTTGTATCGATGTTGAAGTTGACGGTCTGGTCGAATACGGAAAGATCGTCACCGTCGAACCCATACATGAACAGGCCGAACACCATAATGCCGTAGGAGTGCACCTTTTCGACAAGCGCGGCGAAATTCTCCGGCCTGTTGACGTGCTTGTGCACGCTGGTGAGTGTCGAGCGGGATATCGATTCAAAGCCGATGCTCAGCAGCGTGCATCCGCTTTCGGCCGCGAGTTCGAGCATGCGGTCGTCCTGCGCAAGCTTTGAGGTGACCCCGGCCTGCCACTGAATTTTGCGTCCCTTCAACGCACGCATGACTTCCTTCGGACGCTCGGGCGTGCCGAAAAAATCCGCGTCGTTGATCGAGATGATGCGCGAACCGCAGTTTTCCATCTCGTTAATCACTTCATCGACCGGCCGATAGCGGAACTTCAGTCCGTTCATCAGCGGCTCGGCGCAAAACGTGCAGCCCTGGTGACAGCCGCGCGAGGTCTGCACGAATGTCTTGTTCACGTAGCGATGCTTCTTCAGCAGGTCGTAACGCGGCATAGACAGCCCGACCATCGGGTGCAATTTGGTGGATTTGTAAGTTCCTTTCATCTGCCCCTGCTTGAGATCGTCGAGCAGCTTGTCGATTACGAGTTCAACCTCGCCGATGACGACCGCATCGGCATGCTTTAGGGCTTCCTGCGGCATGAAGCTCGGGTGCACGCCGCCCATCACGACGGGAATGCCTTTGGCGCGGAATTCGTCGGCAACCTCGTAGCCGCGGTTGACGTAACTCGTCATCGCGGAGATGCCGACGAGATCCGCCTTCAAATCAAAATCTATCGTTTCGATATTCTCGTCCGTCAGCACCACTTCGTACTTGTCGCGCGGAATGCAGGCCGCGACCGCGAGAAGTCCCGCAAGGGGCGAGTAGAGAGCTCGGTTCATGTAGAGCGGGCGGGTGGTGAGAGAATCGGTTTTCGGATTAATGAGATGAATGACGCGCGAGGCCACGAAAATCTCCTCTGCTCGAGACCTTGACCCAATGTCGTGTGCGCGGAGTGGTTCCCGTTCACACCAATAAATATGGTCGCAGTGAACTCTCCAATCGCCAGCCCGGTGGGACAGAGCCCCGCCCGAGCGCAGACGTCCCCTGATCGCGCTCGGGCGGTCGGCTCGCCTCCCCTTGCCTTTCGGCGCCCCGACTTAGTGGACGACGTCTAGTTTGACCTTCGCTATGCCTCTCCCCACAATTCCCAATGATTCAGCGGCAGAATACGAAACGTCGACAACGCGGCCCGCAATGTACGGGCCGCGATCGTTGACGCGAACTGTTACCGAGCGACCGGTGGTGAGGTTCGTCACGCGCAGCCGAGTGCCGAACGGCAAGGAGCGATGCGCGGCAGTCATCCCATTGGGATCGAATCTTTCGCCGCTCGCAGTCGGCTGTTCGTCCGAGTAGAAGCTGGCAATTCCGTGCGAGGCAAACTGCGTCTCGATAGGACGTTTGAGCGGTGTGTGTCTTATCCGTTTGACCGCCACGTGCCGCACGGTCGGCTCGCCACTTTGCTCGAGCAGCACCTGCCGATTGGCAGCGGGCATGCCCGATTTGTTGGTGGCAACCGTGTACTGATTGCAGGCGCCAAGCGTGATTGCGGCAATCGCGACAGGAATGAGGCGCGCAAAATTCCGGAAACGGTAATGCGCGACGCGATTGTTCGTCGCTGTCTCAACACACTGATTTACTGCACAACCACAAAAAGACATTTGCGAGTCCCCGTGCGTCAAAATCCGACAGCCAATCGGGGCGAGACCGTGGCCGGATTGCCGCAAAGGCAGGACCGCAATGCTTTTGGTATTCTGTGTGATCGATTTACCACGCGGGGGAACAGTTACGGTAATTAGCAACCGAATTTACTCATTGCCTCCGTTCCTAATTACCGCCTAGGCCGTGCACTCAGCGCGCTGCCGATCTCATCGAGAACCACTGGATCGTCGATTGTGGCCGGCATTGTCCACGGTTCACCGTCGGCAATTTTCTTGATCGTGCCGCGCAGGATTTTTCCCGAACGCGTCTTGGGCAGACGCGCGACGGTGATCGCAAGCTTGAACGCCGCGACCGGGCCGATCTTCTCGCGCACCAACGCGACGATTTCCCTCTCGATGTCCGACGGCGGACGGTTCACGCCGGCCTTGAGCACGATGAAGCCGCACGGCACTTCGCCTTTGAGATCATCCTTGATGCCGAGCACGGCGCATTCGGCGACGTCGGGATGGCCGGCGAGCACTTCTTCCATGCCGCCGGTGGAGAGCCTGTGGCCGGCGACATTGATGATGTCGTCGGTGCGGCTCATCACGTAGACGTAGCCGTCCTCATCTTTGTAGCCCGCGTCCGCCGTCTTGTAGTAGCCGGGAAATTCCGCGAGATAACTTTCCTTGAAACGCGCGTCTTGCTGCCACAGCGTGGGAAAGCAGGCTGGCGGCAGCGGCAGCTTGACCACGATCGAGCCGATCTTGTTCGCCGGCTGCACCTTGTTTGCCTCATCGACGATATCGATGGCGTAACCCGGCATCGGCACGCAGGCCGAACCGTAACGGACAGGCAGGGCGCCGAGCCCGACCGGATTGCCGGCGATGCACCAGCCCGTTTCCGTCTGCCACCAGTGGTCGATGACCGGCACATTGAGGACTTCTTCCGCCCACTGGATGGTCGGCGGATCGGCGCGCTCGCCGGCGAGAAATAGCGTGCGGAATTTGGAGAGATCGTATTTCCCGATAAACGTGCCCTTCGGATCCTCTTTCTTGATGGCGCGGAACGCCGTCGGCGCGGTGAATAGCGCAACAACGCCATGCTGCGCGATCAGGCGCCAGAACGCGCCGGCATCCGGCGTGCCGACCGGCTTTCCTTCATAAAGAATGGACGTGCAGCCGTGAAACAGCGGCGCATAGACAATGTAGGAATGGCCGACGACCCAGCCGATGTCCGAGCCGGACCACCAGACTTCGCCGGGCGAGATGCCATAGAAATTCTGCATCGACCATTTGAGCGCGACCATGTGGCCGCCATTGTCGCGCACCACGCCCTTGGGAATTCCCGTCGTGCCCGACGTGTAGAGAATGTAGAGCGGATCGGTGGCGGCGACTGGAACGCATTCGCTCGTCTTGGCGTAGTTGACCGCATTTTCCCAGACTTTCCGCCAGTCGCGATCGCGGCCCGCGGTGAGCGCAGCTTCGCATTGCGGGCGCTGGAAAATCATGCACGCCTGCGGCTTGTGCCGCGCGAGATTGATCGCCTCGTCGAGCAGCGGCTTGTAGGGAACGACACGCGCCCCCTCGATGCCGCAGCTGGCGGAGAGGATCACTTTCGGGCGGCCGTCATCGATGCGGGTCGCGAGCTCCTTCGCCGCAAAGCCACCGAACACGACCGAATGAACGGCCCCGATGCGGGCGCAGGCGAGCATGGCGAAGACCGCCTCTGGAATCATCGGCATATAGATGACGACGCGGTCGTCTTTCTCCACGCCGAACTCGCGTAAAATGGCGCCGAGCAGCTGTACCTCGGACAGCAAGCGGCCATAGGTGAAGGTCTTGACCGTATTGGTAACGGGCGAATCGTAGATCAGCGCCGGCTGGTCGTTGCGGCCGGCCAGAACGTGACGATCGAGCGCGTTGTAGCAGGTGTTGCAGGTGGCGCCGACAAACCAACGACCGTAAATGCCGGCCGACGGATCGAAAATTTTCTTCGGCTTCTCGTACCAGTCGATTCCGGCCGCGGCTTCTGCCCAGAACCCCTCCGGGCTGCGCTGCCACTGCGCATAGACGTCTTGATAGCGGCTGCTGCGGGCGTCCATCGGCGGTCCTCCGGCACTTATTGTGTCGTTACCTGCGCGCGCAAACAAGCCGTTGCGACACGCCGGGCGGTCAGCCGGAGAAGAGCACACGGTCGCGGAATTTGTAGCTGGTCGGGTCGAAGCTCGATTCCCACCACGCCGGCTGCCCCGGCTTCGGCGGCTCGCTCAGATCCCGCGCCGCCGGCTTGGTCTTGGCGTTCTTCATGCGGTTGCGAAAGCCGTAATGGTCGAAAATGCTCACCGCCTGCACGGCATAGGCAATCACGACCTTCGGGTCGCGGATTTCAATGAGATTGTCCCCATTACCCTGCTCGCCGCCGGCGGCCATGTTGGAGGAGCCGGTGAAAACCACCGGCTTGCTGCCGTTGAAATCGCAGATGACGAACTTGTGGTGCATGTGGATGCCGCCGCCTCCGGTCCATTCCTTCTTGAATGGCTCCGGCAGATCTTTGGTGAGGGTGGCCGGGCCGAACGGGACGGGCCCCCGTCCAGGAAGTTGCACCATCAACGTGTTTGATTTGGGCTTGCCCGGCATATTGGCGACGCCCATCACCAGCAGCTTCTTCAAATCGAGCGCATCGAGCGCCTTGTCGGCCGGTCCGGTCTGCGCGCCGCGGAAGGCGATGGCGTAAAACACCGATTTATCGGCGCCTTCGATCGCATCCGCGAGCGGCGTCATCGACAGCGTCGCTTTCTTGTGCGGCGAAAAACAGAAGCGATAGGTGCCGGCATCCGCGAGGTCCTTCTCGAACCATTTCATGGCGATCGGCTTGCCGGAAAACCCTGTCGGCTTCGGAAATGCTGCGTCGAACACATCGGCGTAGAGTTTCGCGATATCGGCATCGCGGAACAGAAGGATATTGTTGTTCTGGATATAGAGCCCACCGAGCGAGAAATTGGTCGAGCCGGTCGCGACCGCAAACGGCACCACGGCGTTGCCGCTTTTGCGGCGCGCTATGATGACTTTGTTGTGCTGCAGCCCTGAGAAATGATGGCGCGCGACATTGCTGGCGCCGGCCGAAGTAATGAGGCGCGCGGCCGCGTTGCTCTCGTCGCTCGTCGGCTTGCCGTGCTTGTCGGAATTATCGATCACAATGCGCAGCCGCGGACCGAAGGCCTCGAGGCGGCGGACGATTTCCGGATCGGACAGATCATAGACAAAGAAGTCGGCGAGCACGTCGGGGTCGGCCTGGCATTCGTCGAGGAAGTCGAAGAGGATGCGGCGCGCCTCGAAGCCGAGCCACGGATACGGCCTTCCCTCGCCTTCGAATGGCGCGGTATTGAAATTCAGCTGCGGCTTGCCGACCGGCGGAATAATCTTGCGCTCGTTGGGGAAGTTGCGCTCGTAGGCTTGCGAACTGGCAAAGCCGCGCGTGAAGCCGACATTAAGAAACGTCCCGCGCGTGGCGCGATGCGCGTCGATCGTCGCCCGCGTGGTGGCCTTGGCGACAATCGGGTTGTCGCCGTTCCAGAACATCACCGACACCTGATAGGTCACCGGGCCATCGAGCGGAACGCTTGGAACATGCGCCCAACGGAACTGCTGGATGGGCGAACGGATGCTGGCGCGCGCGGCGAGCTGAATGTGTTTCTTCGCCGTCTTTGCCTTGAGACGCACGCTCTTGAACATCAGGAAGTTGAAAACATCGCGCGGCTGCGTCGAATCGCCGAGGAAATACTGGATGGCGAAGCCGACGAAGTCGGGTTGCTTCAGCGAATCGTCGATATCGAAGGCGAGCAACACCATGTCCTCGCCGCGATACAGCTTCAGCGTGAGGCCATCGGTCGTGTTACTTGCGATGTAATCCACGGACATCGCCTGCGCCTATCCTCCACGGATCAAAGTCGCCGGCCGGGATCCACTCGCATAGATTGTCTATCGGGACGCGACACTGTTCAATAGTGTCATAATCGCCACGCGGGTGGCGCGGCTGGGACGACGGCCCAATGGCGAAAACGTCTTACGACATCGATCTCGACCGCAATCCGGCGAACTATCAGCCGCTTACACCGCTTGGCTTTCTCGAACGCGCGGCCGCGGTATTCCCCGACCGGACCGCCATCATCCACGGCCCCATGCGCCGCTCTTATGCCGACTTCTATGCCCGCGCGCGACGGCTCGGCTCCGCGCTTTCGGAGCGTGGCATCAAGCGCGGCGACACCGTTTCGGTATTTCTCGCCAATACCCCGGCCATGCTCGAATGCCACTACGGCGTGCCGATGTGCCAGGGCGTACTCAACACGCTCAACACGCGGCTCGATGCCGCGATCATTGCCTTTTCGCTCGACCATGCCGATGCAAAAGTCGTAATCACCGACCGCGAGTATTCGAAGGTGATGAAAGATGCGCTTGCGCTCTGCAAGGCAAAGCCGCTGATCATCGATTACGACGATCCGGAATACACAGGCTCCGGCGAACGGCTCGGTTCAATCGAGTACGAGGAATTCATCGCGCAGGGCGATCCCGGCTATGCCTGGAAAATGCCTGACGATGAATGGGACGCGATCACGCTCAACTACACCTCGGGCACAACGGGTGATCCGAAAGGCGTCGTCTATCATCACCGAGGCGCATATCTGCTCGCAGTCGGCAACGTCGTGACCTGTTCCATGGGCAAGAACCCGGTCTATCTGTGGACGCTGCCGATGTTTCACTGCAACGGCTGGTGCTTTCCGTGGTCGATCTCGGTCGTCGCCGGCACGCATGTGTGCCTGCGTTCGGTGCGCGCGGCCGCAATGTACGAAGCGATCGCCGATCACAAAGTGACGCATCTGTGCGGAGCACCGATCGTGATGGCAACGTTGCTCAATGCGCCGGCAAATGAAAAAAAACCACTGCCGCACGCGGTCGAATTCTTCACGGCCGCGGCACCGCCGCCCGAAGCCGTGCTCGCTGCGATGAAGGAAGCGGGCTTCAGCGTCACGCATCTTTATGGGCTGACCGAGAGTTACGGCCCGGCGGTGGTCAATGACTGGCACGAGGCGTGGGACGCGCTCACTCCGGCTGAACAGGCTGTAAAGAAGGCGCGCCAGGGCGTTCGCTACGGAGCGCTCGAGACGCTGGATGTGCTCGACCCGGAGGCGATGACACCCGTCGCGCGCGATGGCGAAACGCTTGGCGAAGTGATGATGCGGGGCAACGTCGTCATGAAAGGTTATCTCAAGAACAGGCCGTCGACGGAGAAGGCGTTCGCCGGTGGCTGGTTTCACACCGGCGATCTCGGCGTCATGCATGCCGATGGCTACATCCAGCTCAAGGACCGCTCGAAGGACATCATCATTTCAGGCGGCGAGAATATTTCCTCGATCGAGGTGGAAGACGCGCTCTATAAGCATCCCGCGGTCGCAGCCGCTGCCGTCGTGGCCAAGCCGGACGACAAATGGGGCGAAACGCCCTGCGCGTTCGTGGAACTGAAACCGGGTACGAAGGCGAACGCCGACGAACTGATGCGGTGGTGCCGCGAGCATCTGGCATCCTACAAATGCCCCCGCTACGTCGTGTTTGCGGAAATCCCGAAGACGAGCACCGGCAAGATCCAGAAATTCAAGCTACGGGAGTTGGCAAAGGCGCTCTAACCCGTCGTGTTGTGCGTCACTCGGGCTCAGCCCTCGGCCTACCCGATTTCCGACTCATTTGTTCGACATTTGGAAGAACCGATGCCCGACATTCTGATCAGCAACGAAGGCCCGGTCCGCAAGATCCGGATGAACCGGCCCGAGAAGAAGAACGCGCTTACACTCGCAATGTACGAAGCGATGGCGGCGTCGATCGAGGATGCGGGCCAGTCCGATGGCGTGAAATGCCTGATCATCGCGGGCGCCCCCGATGTTTTCTGCGCCGGCAACGATCTCAAAGATTTCGTGACGATGGCGGGATCGGGAGAACTTGCCGCTCCGATCGTCCGATTCCTGCATGCGCTGGCGCGTTGTGGAAAGCCGCTGGTGGCTGCCGTGAGCGGTGCTGCCGTGGGAGTTGGTACAACCATGCTCCTGCACTGCGATCAGGTGATCGCAAGCGACAATGCTGTTCTGCTGACTCCATTCGTTTCGCTCGGCTTGGTGCCCGAAGGAGGCTCCAGCCTGATTGCACCGCGGCTCATGGGTCACGCGCGCGCTTTTTCGCTCCTGGTCATGGGCAAGCCTTTGTCGGCAGAACAGGCGCGCGATGCGGGCATCGTCAACGCCGTGGTGCCGGCCGCCGAACTCGATGCGCGGGCGCTTGTGACGGCAAATGAAATTGCCGCCTTGCCGACCGAGAGTGTTGTTGAGGCGCGCCGGTTGATGCGCGGCTCGGTCGAGGAGATTGTCGCGCGCATCGACGAGGAGGTCGAAGCCTTCAAAACGCGGCTCGCCTCGCCCGAAGCGCAAAAAGCGCTCGCGGCCTTCCTGACAAAAAAGCGATGAGTGTCAGCGCCCTTCGCGAGCGTAGGGGTCGAACAGGTTGTTGGTGTTGTAGCGCTGCTCGAATGAGCGCTGCTGTCCGAACTGGAACGTCGTGTTGCCCTGCTTGTAGCTCGTCTGGCCATTTTCGGTGCCGAAGCGTGACGTGGGCCCAAGTCGGTCAGGCGCCGCCGCCGGCTTGTCCAGGTCCATGAAGCCCTGGCCGCTGCCCGAACCACCCGAGTTTTCGATGGTGAAGGCCCGCGCGCCGGGCGCGGCATAAAGCGCCGCTATGAACGCAGCGGCAGCGATCAGCGCCCGGGAGGTCGAAAGGAATTTCATGGCGGCCTCAGTGGTATTCATCTGCTTTCAGCGAATCCGAGCAGCACAATATGGCTACTTGGCGGCGAAGCACTATTCTACCCTCAAACCGAGCTTTTTCACCAGCCCGCCCCATTTCTTTTCATCAACATCGATGTCGGCGGCGTAGGCTTCAGGCGTCCCTGGTACCGCTTCGGCGCCTTCCGTCGCCAAACGATTCTTTACGTCCTCGCTGGCAAGCGCGGCGTTGAGTTCCTTGTTCAGCCGCGCAATCACTGCAGGCGGTGTGCCGGCGGGCGCGGCGAGCCCATAGCGCAGGGCCGCTTCAAAACCGGGCACGCCACTTTCAGCGAGCGTCGGCAGATCCGTTAGCAAATTCGATCGCGTAGCACTGGTGATTGCAAGGCCGCGCAAGGTTCCGGCTTTCACATTGCCCACCGCGACGGGGACCGGGAGAAACATCATTGGTATGTGTCCACCAAGTAGATCACCCATGGCCGGACCGTTCCCCTTGTACGGCACATGCTGCAACTTCACGCCGGCTTCGTTCGCGAGGTATTCGCCGGCCAGGTGGTTCACTGTCCCAACTCCCGGCGAACCGTATTGCAGCGGAGCGGGCGCTGCCTTCGCATATGCAATCAACTCTGAAATTGAGTGCACCGGCAATGACGGATGCACGACAAGGACATTCGGTGCAAACCCGATCATGCCGATCGGCGTAAGATCCTTGCGCGGGTCATAACCGGCGTTGGGATTCATCGCCGGCGCGATCGCCATCGTCGCCGTGTAACTCAGCAGGATCGTGTATCCGTCAGGTGCGGCCTTTGCCACAAAGCGGGTGCCGATTGTGCCGCCGGCGCCGCCCTTGTTTTCCACCACGATCTGCTGGCCAAGCGCAGCCGAGAGCTTGTCGCCGACAATGCGCGCCATCACCGTGGTGCTGCCACCGGGCGGAAATGGCACGATCAAAGTGATCGGCCGGCTCGGATAATCCTCGGCGCGCGAAACCCCGGCGATGGCCGCGCACACCAGACAAATCAGGGCAAGGAGGAGCGAGCGGACAAAAGATCGCGGCATTGTCACTCCACCTTGAGCCCCAGCTTTTTGACGAGCCCACCCCACTTCTTTTCCTCCTTGTCGATATCGACCGCATATTCGGCCGCTGTCGACGTCAAAGGATCGCCGCCCTCTTTATGAATCTGCGTTTGCACCTCGGGGATATCGACGATCTTGCGCAGTTCTTCGCTGAGCCGGTCGATGACCTCCTTTGGCGTGCCTGCGGGGGCCAAAAGGCCATAGTGCAATACGGCCTCGAATCCGAGCATGCCGGATTCATCGAAGGTCGGGACATCGGGCAGCAGCGAAAAACGCTTTTTGCTCGTGACGGCGATGGCACGCAGTTTGCCGGCCTCGAGATTGCCGAGCGCCGGAGGCAGCACTCCGAACGCGATGGGCACATGACCCCCGAGCAGGTCGTTCATCACAGGAGCTGTCCCCTTGTAGGGAATGATCGCAACGTCAACCCCGGCCTCGGATTTGAACAGTTCGGCGCACATGTAGCCGCCCGTGCCGATCGCCGAAGTACCGAGATTGAATTTGCCGGGATTGTTCTTGGCCATGGCGATGAAGTCGGCAATCGATTTTGCCGGGAACGAAGGGTGCGCAAGGAGCGCAACCGGCATCGAGGCTACAAGCCCGACCGGTGCAAAGTCCTTGCGTGGATCGTAGCCGGCATGCGCATAGAGCGTCGGATTGATCGAGATGGTGCCGGTGTGTCCAAGCAATAAGGTGTAGCCGTCAGCCGCGGCCTGGGCGACCGCGCGGGTCCCGATCGTTCCGCCGGCGCCGGCCCGATTGTCGACGACGAATTGTTGCCGCATCGCATCAGACAATTTGGCGGCGACCACGCGCGCCATCGCATCGACACCCCCGCCCGGTGGAAACGGAACGACAAGTGTGACGGTCCGCGTCGGGTAATCCGGCGCCGCGATGCCCGCACCTGCCGCGGCAAACACGATCGCAAGCGCCGATAACGCGGCGACGACAGATCGGGGCATGGCGTTCTCTCCCGGGGTCGTTTTGTTTGTTATAATTATAACGCAAAATCCCCGGACAACGCGCTATTCCTCGGTCTTCATGGCGCATAAAAATAACAGCCGAACCCGGGCTCACCCGAGTTCGGCCTAATCGAAAACCTGTGCGCCCGTGATCGGACTCGTCAGTGGACGCTGGCTCGCCCGTGAAGGCGCAGCCGTTCGATTTCGTCTTTCACCAGTAATTTTCGTCTTTTGAGTTCCACGATTCTCAGATCATCGACCGCGGGATGGGTCAGGCATTCGGTAATTTCTTCTTCGAGCGCCTGATGTCGTTTTTCCAATTCCGCAAGGTGCGATTGCATCGACATGCAGTATGTCTCCTCAATCAGTGGCTCCCTACAATTTAAGTCTAGCGCAGACTCATCACAAGAGCGACGGTACACTCTCCCTCGCTCTGCGGCAAACCGGCGCAAACCCTTTGATTGGCGTCGATTTTCCGAAGCTTGAATGCTCTTGTGGAAAACGCAATAATTTGCCGCGCTTTTGCCGAGACGGCGGCGAAGGCAAATGTACCAGCGGTGGCAATGACCAACGAGGAAGAACGCGCGTTGCGGGAGCTGCTGGCGCGCCTGCTGCAGGAACACCGCGACCTCGACGCGGCCATAGCGGCCCTCGTGACCTCGCCCGGTTCCGACCTTATTCAAATACAAAGACTGAAAAAGCGAAAGCTCATCCTGCGCGACAAGATCCGCCGCATCGAAGATCAACTCACGCCCGACATCATCGCGTAGGTATTTCGGTCAGTTCGCACTGCCCTGAAAATCGACCGCAGGCAGACCTCTTTTTTCATCCTTACGGCCATACATTGCACGGTCGGCGGCGGTGATGATCTCAGCAGGCGTAATGTCCGCACGAAGCAGCGCAGCGCCCACGCTGGCGCCGACCTGCACATGCACTTGGCCGTGCATAACGCTGACCCTGGCGAGCAACCCTTCCAGCTCCCGCGCTTTCGTCACTGCCTGCGCCTCGTCGACACGCCAAAGCAGCACGCCGAATTCATCGCCGCCCAGCCGGCCCACCACATCGGAGGCGCGTACATGGCGGGTGATCTCGCGTGTAACCGCCTTCAGCAGCGCGTCGCCGGTCCCGTGGCCGTGCCGGTCGTTGACGGTTTTGAAGTTGTCGAGGTCGACGAACATCAGCGCCGCCGGGGTGCCGTATCGCTTCGTATGGGCCAGCGCGCGCTTGAGTTCGCGTTCGAAGCCCCGGCGGTTGAGAACATCGAGCAGGGGGTCGACGTCGGCGCGGGCTTCGAGTTCGCCGACGCGGGCGCGCGCAATGGCAAGCTCGCGCTTGAGGCGTTCGATCTCAGCCAACAGCGATGCCTCTGGTGGAAACTCTTCGCGCACGCTTGCTTTGGCTTGCGGCAAACCCATGTCTGGACCTCGTCTGTGAGCTCGCGAATCTTAACCTTGCGCGAGAGAATACTCCTTTCGCCTTGCCAGCGGGGAGCCTCAACCTATAATCCGCCGCTTCCTTCAGCAGGAAAATGCGGCTTCGGGGAGCAAAATGGCGTCAAAACCGGTCGCGATCATCATGGGCAGCCAGTCGGACTGGACCACGATGAAGCACGCCGCCAAAACACTTGACGCCCTGCGAATCGGCTATGACGCCCGCATCGTCTCCGCCCACCGCACGCCGAAGCGCCTCTACGAGTTCGCGAGCGGCGCGCGCAAGGCCGGCTTCAAGGTGATCATCGCCGGCGCCGGGGGCGCAGCGCATCTGCCCGGCATGGCGGCATCGATGACCCCGCTGCCAGTCCTCGGCGTGCCCGTGAACACGCATGCGCTGGAAGGCAAGGATTCGTTGCTCTCAATTCTCCAGATGCCGGGCGGGATTCCTGTCGGCACGCTGGCCATTGGCAAAGCGGGCGCAGCCAATGCCGCACTGCTCGCGGCCGCCGTGATTGCCTTGTCCGACGCAAAGGTCGCCAAGCGGCTCGATGCCTGGCGCGCGCGCCAGACCAGAGCCGTCGCCAAGCGGCCAAAAGACTGAACCTTGCTGAAGCCCGGAGCCACCATCGGTATTCTTGGCGGCGGTCAGCTCGCGCGCATGCTCGCGCTTGCGGCGGCACCGCTCGGTCTACGTTGCCACGTCTATTCACCGGAAAAGAATTCCTGCGCTTTCGATGTCGTGCATACTGGCACCTGCGCGTCCTACGAGGATGAATCCGCCCTCGCCCACTTTGCCGGCGCCGTCGACGTCATTACTTATGAGTTTGAAAATGTGCCGGCCAAGACCGCCGCGTTTCTCGCCCGGCGCAAACCGGTGCTGCCCGATCCGAAAGTGCTCGAAACGACGCAGGATCGCCTGATCGAGAAGAATTTCATCAGCGGGCTGAAGATCGCCACGGCTCCCTACGCTTCGGTGCACAGCGCGACGCAGTTGACCGAGGCCGTCAAAGCGGTGGGCCTGCCGGCCGTGCTCAAGACCCGCCAGCTCGGTTACGACGGCAAGGGCCAGGCGAAGATCGTCAAAGGCGGCGATGCGATTGCAGCCTGGCGATCCGTGAAAAATGCGCCGGCAATTCTCGAGGGGTTCATCGATTTCGAGCGCGAGGTGTCGGTCGTGGCGGCGCGCGCACATGATGGCACGGTCGAGTGCTTCGAAGTGACCGAGAACGAGCACCGCGATCACATTTTGAAGCTCTCACGAGTGCCCGCCAAAGTGACGCCGACTCTGGCGCGCGAGGCACGCCAAGTCGCGACCCGGATTTCCAAGGCGTTCGACTATGTCGGCGTGCTGGCCGTCGAAATGTTTGTAGTTCGCAAGGGCCGGCAGCGCACGGTTCTGGTCAATGAGATCGCGCCGCGTGTGCACAATTCAGGTCATTGGACCATCGATGGGGCTTCGGTATCGCAGTTCGAGCAGCACGTTCGGGCCATTGCGCATTGGCCGTTGGCCAAGCCCGTACGACTTGGCCGCCGTGTCGAGATGGTCAACCTGATCGGAAATGAAGTGGACGACGCCGCACGCTGGCTGACCGTCACCGGTGCTTCCGTACACATTTATGGAAAAGGCGACGCCCGTCCCGGACGCAAGATGGGCCACGTGACACGGGTCTGGCCGGAGTGAACCTCGCAAGCACTAACCCCTCTTCCCATATGAGAAAATGAGCGGGTGACAAAACCTGGCGGCATCGTACGAATGGACTCTTAAGGCCTTTTCTGCTAGAGCCGCCCGACTCAAAGCCCCCGTTTTCGGGGTCTTTTGCCTTAACTCGTCGGAACATCAACGAAGGAGCAAGCGTGCAAGTTCTCGTTCGCGACAACAACGTCGACCAGGCCCTGAAGGCGCTCAAAAAGAAGATGCAGCGCGAGGGCATTTTCCGCGAGATGAAGCTCCGCGGTCATTACGAAAAACCATCGGAAAAGAAGGCGCGGGAAAAGGCGGAAGCGATCCGCCGGGCCCGCAAGCTCGCGCGCAAGAAGATGCAGCGCGAGGGTCTGCTACCGTCCAAGCCACGTCCGGTTCCCGGAGCCGGCCCGGGCGGTGGAGGCCATGGAGGTCACGGCGGTCACGGTGGCCATCGCGCCCCGCGAATGGGCTAAACGTAGCGTCCATTTTTATAGTGCTGAGGTGGCGCGGGCCTTAAGTTGCCCGCGCTATTGTTTTTTGGCCTTTCCTGACGAAATCTTCCGCAGGACCGGCTTCCAGCGCAACTGTTTATTATTTTTGTTCGCGTATCGGTGCCTTCTGTCCATATGGGAGGGCGTTTCGTGTCGCGGGTCGATTTCGATCAATACGCCGGGCAATACGAGGCGATCCTCGCCGAGCAGACGAATTTCTTCGACGGCGACAGCGGCTATTTTGCTCGCTACAAAATCGAACTGTGCAGCAACTGGCTGGCCCCGTCGGTTCTGTCCTCGATTTTGGCTGCGGAATTGGTCGTAGCATGCCGTACCTGCGCGAGGTCTTTCCGAAAGCCGAGATCGTCGGTTGCGATCCTTCGGCTGAAAGTCTTGCGATCGCACGCCGGGACAACCCGACTTGCCGCTTTATGTCCATGGATGAACTCGGGTCGGAGGCAAAATTCGATCTGGTGATCGCGTCCTGCGTCTTTCATCACATCCCGCCACAAGACCGGCAGATGGCCATTCGCTATTGCTACAGCCGCCTGAAGCAAGGCGGGCATTTCATCATCTTCGAGCACAATCCGATCATTCCGGTCACGCGCCACCTGGTCAAAATTGTCCATTCGACGCCGACGCGGTGCTGCTGACATGCGCGAGACGATCGAGCGCATGCGCACCGCACATCTGCATATCGACGAGTCGAGCTACTGCCTGTTTTTCCCGCAGCAATTCGCCGCGCTTCGCCCATTCGAGAAATACCTTCGTTGGCTGCCGATGGGCGGCCAGTACTTCGTCTGCGCTTCAAATCAAAAGCGCGACGCCGCCTGATCGCGACTCTTATCGACTGGCCCGGTCTGCCAACGCGTTCAGGAACGTCCTGACCGCTTTTTGCGCGCCGTTATCGTCGAGATCGACGTGCCCGCCAAGTGGAAAGCGCACAAAGCGCTTCGGCTCGCGCGCCAGCGAGAAAAGCTTTTCGCCGAGCGCGATTGGCACAATTCGATCGCGCTCACCATGCAGCACCAGCAGCGGCGCTGTGAGCCGCGCAATGCGTTCATCGGAGTGAAACGGGTCCTTGATCAACCAGCGCACCGGCGCGAATGGATAGGCGGCCGCTCCTACATCGGCAAGCGAAGTGAAAGGCGCATCAAGAATAACAGCGCCGATCTCGCGTTCTGCGGCGACGGCAACAGCAACGCCGGTACCAAGCGATTCACCCCAAAGCACGATGTTTCGCGCCGGAAAACGCGCAAGGACAAAATCGTAGGCAGCGATACCGTCACTGATCAAACCGGTCTCGCTTGGCTTGCCGGTTGAGCCGCCATAGCCGCGATAGGCCAACGCCAGAAGGCCGGTACCGTCTTCGATCAGCCACTTGAACCGCCCGGCGCGTAGATTGAGGGCGCCAGCGTTGCCGTGAAAATAGATGATCACCGGCTTTGCGCCCTTCGGAGCGACATACCAGGTAACCAGCTTTTCGCCGTCGCCGCTGGTCAGCGTCACCTCCTCCGCTTGTGGCAAGCCTGCGGCTAGGGGTGGCGTGCGTGTCGGATCCGGAAAATACATCAGCGTGCGCTGGAAAACGTACATCAAGCCCAGCACGCCGCCGTAACCGACGATGGCGATCGAAAGCAGCCACTTCAATGCGGTCATACGCTCTCATATCACAGGAGTTCAGACTCCGGGTTGCCGCCGCGGACCGTTCCTCCTAGCCTTGCCAGAGCTGTCAGGGAGAACCGCCATGCCACGCCAGCGCTATATCGAAGAGAGCGAGAAGACCCCTCACATCCGAGACCTCATCGAATCCGCCAAGCGCACCGTGCACGAGGCAGCGGAGTAACTCCGACGCCGTTACGTTGCGCCGACAGCCAGTCATGCTGATCCGCCGATCTGAAGCCCGCGACGACGACGCCCTCTGGCACATCCTCGAGCCGACCTTCCGCGCGGGAGAGACCTACCCACTCCCGCGCGACATTTCGCGCGAGGCAGCTATCGTCTATTGGCGCTCGCCAGGCCACACCGTGTTTGTGGCCGAGGATGCCGGGACAATCGCAGGAACCTACTATTTGCGTGCAAATAACCGTGGAGGCGGCGCCCATGTCGCCAATTGCGGTTATGCAGTCGCGCCGGAGGCATACGGTCGCGGCTTGGCGCAGGCGATGTGTTCGCATTCGCTCGACCAGGCCAGGGCACGTGGCTTCATCGCCATGCAGTACAATTTTGTCATCGCTTCGAACGAGCGCGCGGTGCGATTGTGGCAGCGCATGGGATTTGCCATCGCCGGGCGGCTGCCGGGCGCCTTCCAGCACCCACGGCTCGGGCTGGTCGACGCCTATGTGATGTTGCGAAACCTCTGATTTGCTTGAATTTCTTGACGCCTGTTCCGCTGTCACTGTTTTTTAAGGATACGCCACAAAGCGGCTGAAAATTTGCCGCGTACGGCGCAACTTTTTGGCGAAAGCGGCGTTGCCGCTGCGGGGTGTCAGATTGTTCCAGCAACGAAGCAATCGGACCCTTGTAGCGTACGGGAAACCGCCGGAACGTGGATCAGGCAACTGGATTTCTGGAAAGCGAACTCGATCGCGCGGTCGCTGCGTTGGGATTCAGCGCGTCCGGCGACGTCTCCAACGTCGTCGCTCTTGGTTCGGGAGCTGCATCATCGCGTCAAAAACACGCTCGCCATGGTGCAGGCGATTACCGCATCGACCGCCCGGGCGACCGACAATATCGAAGATTTCAAGACCGCGCTTTTCGGTCGGATCCAATCGCTGGCCAAGACGCATCTCCTTCTCTCCGACGAAGAGCGTGCTGTGAAGTTTGCCGATATTCTGCGCAGTGAACTTGATGCCTTCGATGACGGCACCAGCGAACGTATCGTGCTGAGGGGACTCGACGTTCCTCTCACATCGCAACTCGCGGTGTCGCTCGGCATGGCAATTCATGAGCTCTCGGCCAATGCAGCAAGATATGGAGCCCTGTCGGTCTACGGCGGCAAGGTCGAGGTGACCTGGAGCGTTACAATTGACGCCACGCGCCGCACATTGATGTTCGATTGGGCAGAAAGCGGCGGCCCACCTGTCGCGCAACCATTGCGGCAGGGATTTGGCTCGAGGCTGCTGGCCTTGGTATTGCCAGCGCAGATCCAGGCCAGGAGCCGCGCGGAATTTGCTCCACACGGGTTGCGTTTGCACTGCGAACTGCCGTTGCCAACCGTGACCTTAGCGTAGACGGCGCGCGGATTTGTGATCTACGGCCCGCACTCGCCGTGCTACAGTTTCGCTCAATGGCTCAAGACGTGACGCGATCAAGAGCCGGCACAAGCAAGCTCTGATTCCGTGCGCCACGCCATCCGGGTCAAAAGTCTCCGGGAGGTGAAACATGGCCTATTCAAACATTCTTGTCGGCGCCGGCACTCATCCTGCTCAACCCGCAATCCGAAAGATCGGTTTGGCCGACTTGCAGGATGCCCTGGCAAAGGGCGCCGACGATTTCTATGCAATGCCGACGCATGCCATGTTCCTCTGCATCATCTATCCCATCGTTGGTTTTGCGCTCGCGCGCCTCGCGTTCGGTTATTCGATTCTGCCGTTGCTTTATCCATTGGCCAGCGGCTTCGCACTGGTCGGCCCGATTGCTGCGCTCGGCCTCTATGAGCTCAGCCGTCGCAGAGAAGCGGGCCTCGAACCATCGGCCACGCGCGCTTTCGACGTATTCGAATCATCTTCGATCGGTGCAATCGCGGCGCTCGGTGTGCTGCTTCTGATAATTTTCGTTATTTGGGTCGCAGTTGCCAACGCCATCTATGTCGCGAACTTTGGCTATGCGTCGCCATCTTCGGTTGAAGGGTTCATCGAGGACGTGTTCACGACGCGCGCTGGATGGAATCTCATCATTGTTGGTAACCTTGTTGGCCTGCTCTTCGCCATCCTCGTGTTGACGATCAGCGTGGTTTCATTTCCGCTCTTGCTCGACCGTGACGTGGGAGCGGCGGTGGCCGTACTGACGTCGATCCGCGCCGTCGTCCGCAATCCGGTGACCATGATGGTCTGGGGCATTGTGGTAGCGGCGCTGCTGGTTGTCGGCTCGCTGCCGCTCTTCTTCGGCCTGACCGTCATCATGCCGCTGCTCGGGCACGCGACCTGGCACCTTTATCGCAAGGTCGTCGAGCCTGCGGGCAGTCTGCCGCCGACGCATCCGGAAGAGCGGAAAGAACGCCGCTATGCGGCCGATTTTCCGACGGTCTTGTTTCCTTGGGCGAAGTAGATGCCCGCGCAGCTCTTCAGTGCACGCGCCGCTAGGCGACAGCGGCGTAGTTTTGCGCGAGCATCGTGCGCTCGAATTTGCGCGGCGCCATAGGCTTGGCAAACATCTGGCCCTGGATCAGGTCAAAGCCGAGCTCGCGGACAGCGAGAAAGTCTGATTGCGTCTCGACGCCTTTTAGCGCCGGTGCCCCGCGCAATCCCAAGGATTTCCGCGCATTGCACCTGCTTGATCCGGTTGCGCAGCCGCGAATGAGCCTGCGATTGATCTTCATTTCCACAACCGGCAAATCTCGACAGGCGGCAAGTGCGGCGCCTTCCGCATCGATGTCACTTATAGCTATTCCGATATTGCGCTGTGCAAGCTGGGCGCCGATGCGCTGGACGAGTGCGTAATCATTGACCAGATCGATACAATCGACTCCGATCAGGAAGCCGTTCTGCCGTGCTTTCTCAGAAAGCCGCTCCAGCATCCCGTCAATGAACTGCATGTCCTCGAGCGCAAGCAGCGGCAGGGGGATTAGATGCGCGCATGATTGGCGTTGGCAAACTGCCTCGAATCGGCGAGCGCGCGGGCAATCACGAAGCGCGACAGCGCATGAAGGTAGGGATCGTTGGCGGCGGGAATGAAATAGGCGGGCGCGACGACCCCCATGTGGGGTGACTCACGCAAACGAGCGCCTCCGCACCCTGCGGGACCAGCGTCTGCGGATCGATCTTGGACTGGTACCAGAGCTCGAGCCATCCATTGCACAACGATTCATCGACATCGATGGGAAGCGGTGGCGGCGGCTTGATCGGCAGGAAGCGCTCGAGTTTTGCATCGAGGTCGCGCGCGCGAAACGGCGTGCCCAGTGGCGGGAGCATCGTCAGTCCCGACTGCTCGCCGAATTCATGGCTGCAGATCAGGGCTTCCGAGCTGCGGCCGAACAGCATGACAGTGCCTCCGTAAACCTGCGCTTGCAGCGTCTTGAGGAACGCCTGCACTTCGAGTGCGCCGCCGAGCGGACCGAGCACGATCAGGTCGGGGCGGAAGTCACGCAGCACGGTCCTGATATCCGACGTGCCGGCTTCGCGCGCGATGAAGCCGAGCGCGTCGAGCATATCGGCGAGAAATATTCGCACATAGGTTCTGTTCTCGAACACGCATGCGCGCGGTGGAATCGGTCGGCGGCCGAACTGGATGATCTCGCAGTCACGTTGCCCGTTGTTTTTAACCGTCATGGTCCCGTCCCTCACAAAATCGACAAGCCAAATTTGCGAGGCGCATATGACATTCATCGACGGCGCGCGCTATACGCAAAATTGCACAATCCTCCGAACGATTCGTTCCGCGGTTAATGGGAGGATCGCGTTAATTTTCAAATTTGAATCAGTTGGAAAAAGGTGTTCCGCGACCCCGCGCGGATCACAGCGCTTTCACGATGCCCTCGGTCATTTTCTTCGCGTCGCCGAGCAGCATCATCGTGTTGTCGCGATAGAACAATGGATTGTCGATTCCAGCATAGCCGGACGCCAACGAGCGCTTGATGAACATCACAGTACCGGCCTTCCACACTTGTAGTACCGGCATACCATAGATTGGCGATGTTTTATCGTCTTCCGCTGCGGGATTGGTGACGTCATTGGCGCCGATGACAAAGGCGACATCGGCTTGCGCGAATTCGGAATTGATGTCCTCGAGCTCGAACACTTCGTCATAGGGTACGTTTGCTTCGGCCAGCAGCACGTTCATGTGTCCCGGCATGCGCCCTGCCACCGGGTGAATGGCGTATTTCACCTCGACGCCTTCTTTCTTGAGCTTGTCGGCCATTTCGCGCAGCGCATGTTGCGCCTGCGCCACCGCCATGCCGTAACCCGGCACGATGATCACCTTGGACGAATTCTTCAGGATGTAGGCGGCATCTTCCGCCGAACCGAGCTTGACTGGCCGTTGCTCGGCGCCGCCACCCGGGCCTGCCGTTTCGCCGCCGAAGCCGCCGAGGATGACCGAGATGAACGAGCGGTTCATCCCCTTGCACATGATGTAGGACAGGATCGCGCCCGACGAACCGACCAGCGCGCCGGTGATGATCAGTGCCGAATTTCCGAGCGTGAAACCGATGCCCGCGGCCGCCCATCCCGAATACGAATTCAGCATCGAGATCACGACCGGCATGTCGGCGCCGCCGATCGGAACAATGATGAGCACGCCGAGCAGGAGCGAAATGCCGGTGATCAGCCAGAAATCCATCTGGCTTTGGGACACGTAGAAACCGTAGACGAAGAAGATCAGCGCCGCCGCGAGCGCGACGTTGATGATATGGCGCCCCGGCAACATGATCGGCTTGCCGCTCATGCGCCCGGACAATTTGAGAAACGCGATCACCGAGCCGGTGAACGTGACGGCGCCGATGGCGACGCCGAGCGACATCTCGATCAGGCTTGATCCGTGGATGTGGCCGTGCGTGCCGATGTCAAACGCCGCCGGCGCGTAGAACGCCGCAGCCGCCACCAGTACGGCCGCCATTCCGACCAGAGAGTGAAAGGCAGCGACCAGCTCCGGCATCGACGTCATCGGCACGCGGCGGGCGATCACCGCGCCGATGCTGCCGCCGATCGCAATGCCGCCGATCACCAGCCCCCAGGACAGCGGATTCGCCGGAGGATGCGAGCCAAGCGTCGTCAGCACGGCGATGGCCATGCCGATCATGCCGAACAGGTTGCCGCGCCGGCTCGAATCCGGGCTCGACAGGCCGCGCAACGCCAGAATGAACAGGACGCCGGCAACCAGATAGAGCAGCGCGACGAGGTTCGGGTTCATTACGATGTCTCTCCCAACCTTCGGCCGTCATCACCGGGCCTGTCCCGGTGATCCCGTTTAGGAAGACACACCTTTGCCTCCCTACGCGGGATGGGCGGGACGAGCCCGGCCATGACAAGGCGGGGTGCGCTGATCGTCATGAGCCTCACTTCTTTTTCTTCTGATACATCGCGAGCATGCGTTGGGTGACCAGGAAGCCGCCGAAGATATTCACTGACGCAAAAACCAGCGCGACGAAACCGAACGCGCGCGCCCATAGCGGGCCATCGTCATTGGTCGCCAGCGCGACGCCGACCGCAAGCAACGCACCCACGACAATCACCGACGAAATGGCATTGGTCACGGACATCAGCGGCGTATGCAGCGCCGGCGTCACCGACCACACCACGTAATATCCCACGAACACCGCGAGCACGAAAATCGATAACCGGAACACGAAGGGATCGACCGCGGTTGCCACGTTTTCCATCGACGTTCTCCGTCAGGGAGTCTTCGGCTTGAAATTTGGATTTACGACTGCACCATCGCGGGTCAGGAGCGTCGCCTTGACGAGCTCGTCGTCCCAGTTGACCGCAAGCTTCTTTTCTTTCTTGTCGATCAGAGTCTCGACGAACGTCAGCAGGTTCTTGGCATAAAGCGCTGAAGCCGAGGCCGCCAGCCGGCCCGCCACATTGAGGTGCCCGACGATCTTCACGCCGCCGGCCTGTATCACGCTGTTGGCCTGCGCGCCCTCGACATTGCCGCCGCGCTCGACGGCGAGATCGATGATGACCGAACCCGGCCGCATCGACGCGACCATCTCTTTGGAGATCAGGCGCGGTGCCGGGCGGCCGGGGATCAATGCAGTCGTGATGACAATGTCCTGTTTCTTAATGTGCTCGGCCACCAGCGCCGCCTGCTTGGCCTGATACTCCTTGGACATTTCCTTCGCGTATCCGCCCGCGGTCTGCGCGTTCTTGAACTCTTCATCCTCGACCGCAAGAAACTTCGCGCCGAGACTCTCGACTTGCTCCTTCGTTGCGGGACGAACATCGGTCGCCGTAACGATTGCGCCAAGCCGCCGCGCGGTCGCGATGGCCTGCAAACCGGCGACGCCGACGCCCATAATGAACACCTTCGCGGCAGGAACCGTTCCGGCAGCAGTCATCATCATGGGCAGCGCGCGGCCGTATTCTTCGGCCGCATCGATCACCGCACGATAGCCGGCAAGGTTTGCCTGACTCGACAGCACGTCCATCGACTGCGCGCGCGTTATACGCGGCATCAACTCCATGGCCATGGCGGAAACCCCGGCGTCGGCCATCTGCTTAAGGGCGGCCTCGTTGCCATAAGGATCCATGATGGCGACGACAAGCGCGCCTTTCTTGTATTCGGCGAGTTCAGCCGGCGCCGGTCGACGCACCTTGAGAACGATGTCGGCGTCCTTCGTGACGACATCGGCAATCTGCGCGCCCACGGCTTCGAATTCGCTGTCGGGAATCCCTGACGCAATGCCGGCGCCGCGCGCAATCGCGACCTCTGCGCCGAACGATTTCAGCTTTTTCACAGTCTCAGGGGTAGCCGCGACCCGGGGTTCACCGGCATCGGTTTCACGCGGTACGGCAACTCGCATTCGCGCCTCCCCGCCCGGCCGTGAATTCGTCAGTGCGGCGACAGCCCGGTGAAGGCAAAGATGAGAAAACAGATGACGAAGGCGACATAGCTCGGGGTCGTGGCCCTGCTCAGCAGGCCGGGAATGGCGCCGAGCAGCCCGATCACGAAGATCGTCGCCGCCAGCAGCCAGTGGCCCATGACGCCGCCGGTCGCCAGACCGAACAACACGGTCACCACGTAAAGGATGCCGACAAGCGCGAAATGAACAAAGCTCTCGTAGCTCTGTTCGTGCGCGGCATAGTCGTTGCCGGTGGCGGTGGCGTATTCGACGGTGCCGTGGTCGGCCATGGGACGGTTCTCCGGATCGCTCAGAAAAGGCAGGCGCTCAGGGGTTAGCGCAATTGTCGCCGAAGGGCAACGTATCCGAATAGTCATGGCCGGGCTTGTCCCGGCCATCCACGTCTTGCTTGCTGCCAAGATAATAAGACGTGGATGCCCGGCATAAAGCCGGGCATGACAGAGAGAGGCATCGGGTCAATCGAAACTCAAAGGCCAACTTTGGCCAGCGCAGCCGCTTGCCGCGATGCGACGTCCTTGACCGCGAAGGCTTCGATTGCTTCGTTGAACAACCGATAAAAATTGAGTTCCGCCGCCAGGTGCAGAAAAACGGCGCCCAGCCCGATCGCCGCGCGGTCCATGAACACGAACTCGCGTGGCACGGTCACCGGGCCTCTGGCCTTGAGGGCTTGATGCACGCGGAACGCTTCCCTGCGGCCGTATTCGGATGGCTTCACCCCGTCGGCGATGGTCCGCACGCGGTTGTCCAGCAGTGGGCCGTAGATGAACCGGGCCCAAATATTCAGCGCATCGATCAATTCGCGGTTGAGCCGCTTGAAACCCCAAGTCTCGTAGGCATGCACCACGAGGCCGTCATCGCCGCGTAGCAATCCGCGATAAAGGTCGACCACGCCACCGACGAAGCTCGGCGGAAAAATCCGGATACAGCCGTAGTCCAGGAGATTGATGCCCGCCGGTTTTCCTTTGGCATCATCGAAGACGGAGTAATTGCCAAGATGCGGGTCGCCGTGGATGACGCCGAACCGGCTGAAGGGAAACCACCATGCGGTGAACATCGCCTTTGCGAGGCGATTGCGCGCAGCGAGCGTGTCGTCCTTGTGCTCGAGCAGCTTGCGTCCGGAAAGCCAGTCGAGCGTCAGCAGTCGGCCGGTCGACAGGTCGGGCCAGACCTTCGGCACGCGAATCGAATCTTCGTCTTTGAGCATCTGCTGATAGAGCGCGACGTGTTTTGCCTCGCGGAAATAGTCAAGCTCTTCCCGCAGGCGTGCGCCGATCTCAACCGCGATCTCGCTGGTATCGATCGCGGGATCGAACCGTTTGCGAATCGCGAATAGCAACTGCAATTGATTGAGGTCGGCTTCGACCGCCGACTGCATGTCCGGATATTGCAGTTTGCACGCGACCTCTTCGCCATCCAGCGTGCGAGCGCGATGGACCTGGCCGAGCGATGCGGCTGCCGCCGGATGATGTTCGAATTCGGAAAATTTCTTCTGCCAGTCGGGTCCAAGCTCGGCACTCATCCGCCGCTTGACGAAGGCCCATCCCATTGGCGGCGCCTGACTCTGCAGCTTGGTCAGCTCATTGGCATATTCCGGCGGCAAGGCATCCGGAATGGTGGCGAGCAGTTGCGCCACCTTCATGATCGGGCCCTTCAGCCCGCCGAGCGCCGCGGCAAGTTCCAGCGCATTGGCGGCGCGATCGAGCCGCACACCGAAAAAGCGCGCCCCGGCAAATCGCGCGGCAGTCCCGCTAAGCTGCGTGCCGACCTTCGCATAGCGGCGTGCGCGAGCGGAAAACCGGTTCTTTTCGCGGTCTGACATGAACCTCGGATACCCCGTATCTCACCAATATTGGCAATGCAACGAGGGTTATCAATGGATCGCGGGATCGTGGCGTGCCAGTGCGGCGTTGTGCTCCAGCCTCTCCACCGGCCCGGCAATCCACGAGGCATCGCAGGGATCAGAGCCGTAAGAATTTTGGATTTGCGCCTCATCATGGATGCGCGGGTCAAGCCCGCGCATGACGCTCTATACCAGCGACGTTCCCAATGATCACAGCTCTTCCAGCTCATCAATAAGATGCGCGACGACGTTCAGGCCGCCGTCCCAGAACTTCGGGTCGCGCGCATCGAGGCCGAACGGCGCCAGCAGTTCGGAATGATGCTTGGTGCCGCCCGCCGAAAGCATCGCGAGATACCGCTCGGCAAAACCGCTCGCGGATTTTTCGTAGACGGCATACAGCGAATTCACGAGGCAATCGCCGAAGGCGTAGGCATAGACGTAGAACGGCGAATGCACGAAATGCGGAATGTAGGCCCAGAAGGTTTCATAGCCGGGCTTCAACTCGATCGCGGGGCCAAGGCTTTCACCCTGCACCGACATCCATAGTTCGCAGATTTTGTCGGCGGTCAGCTCGCCGTTGCGGCGTTCGCTGTGCACCTTGCGCTCGAAGCTGTAGAAAGCAATCTGCCGCACCACCGTGTTGATCATGTCCTCGACCTTGGCGACGAGCATGGCCTTGCGCTGCTTCTTGTCGGTGGTCTCCGCGAGCAGCTTTCTGAACGTGAGCATTTCTCCGAAGACCGACGCGGTCTCGGCGAGCGTCAGCGGCGTCGGCGCCATTAGCGGCCCATTGGGCGCCGCCAGTACCTGGTGCACGCCGTGCCCGAGTTCGTGCGCGAGTGTCATCACGTCGCGCGGCCGCCCCATATAGTTGAGCAGGACGTAAGGATGCGCCGATGGCACCGTCGGATGCGCAAAGGCGCCCGGTTGTTTTCCGGGACGCACCGGCGCATCGATCCAGTTCCTGACAAAAAATCGGTCGGCCACTTCCGCCATGCGCGGCGAGAACGCGCCATAGGCCGTAAGCACCGTCGCGCGCGCATCGGTCCAGGGAATCGTGCGCTGCGCAACCTTGGGCAGCGGAGCGTTGCGGTCCCAATACGGCAATCGCTTCTTGCAGAACCATTTCGCCTTCAGGGCATAATAACGATGCGACAATTTCGGATAGGCGGCGCGCACAGCCGCAACCAATGCATCCACCACCTCGCTCTCGACCCGGTTCGAGAGGTGCCGTGCGTCGGCAATATCCTTGAAGCCGCGCCAGCGATCGGAAATTTCCTTGTCCTTCGCCAGCGTATTGGTGATCAGCGCGAAGGGGCGCAAATTTTCCTTGAAAGTTCTGGCTAAGGCTTCGGCCGCCGCCTTGCGTTTCTTGCCGTCGGCGTCCTGAAGCAGATTGAGCGTCGGCTCGATCGCTAGCAGTTTTCCGTCCACTTTGAAGCGCAGCCCGGCGATGGTTTCATCGAAGGACCGGTTCCACGCGGAATAGCCGGTCACCGACTTTTCGTGGAAAAGCTCCTCGATCCGATCTTCGAGCTGATAGGGCTTTTCCTTGCGTACGTCCTCGATCCACGGGCGGTAGTGGCCAAGCGCAGGATCGCCCATCGCCGCGTCCAATTGTTCGTCGGGAACGCGGTTTAGTTCGAGCGTGAAGAAAAGCAGATGCAGCGAGGCGGCGGTGATGCGCTCCTGCACGTCACCATAGAATTTGGCGCGATCAGGATCGGTCGTATTGCCGGCGTAGACCAGCGAGGCATAGGAAATGAGCCGGCCGAGTCGGTCATCGATCCCTTCATATTGTTTGACCGCTTCGGCCAACGCGCGTCCGGCGCCTTCGCCTGCCGCGAGGCCAGCCAGTCGCCCCTTGAATCGCGCTTCGAAGGCTTCGCAGTCGCGATCGGCCTGATCGAGATCGGCCTTGATCTGCGGACTGTCGAGACCCGAGTAGAGATCGCTCAGGTCCCATTCGGGCAACTTACCGAGCTTCGATGCTTTTTCCGGCTTTCGCCGCAACGCGGTCTTTGGCATGGGGCAATTGTTAAATGAACACACGGGGAAGGGACGCCATCTAGGCCGCCCCTCATGGCAACCCGATGGCAAACCTGCATATCGCAATCCGCAGCCAGGGTTTCAACCGCTCCCGACCGTCGGTGATCGACTTAATAGCCCATTAATCGAGACCGGCGACAGTGCACCAATTCGGTACAGTTGTGAGGGTTCATGTCGGAAGTTGTGCTCATCGTCGATGACGATCCGGTCCAGCGTCGCCTGCTCGAAACCACGATTCAGCGCTACGGCTACCAGACGATCGTCGCGGACGGCGGCGATGCGGCGGTCAAGCTCTTCACCCGACCCGACACGCGGATCGATGCCGTGGTCCTCGACCTGGTCATGCCCGATCTCGATGGGCTCGGCGTTCTGGCCTTCTTGCGCGAGGCCAGCCTCAATATTCCGGTGATCGTGCAGACCGCCCACGGCGGCATCGACAATGTCGTGTCGGCCATGCGCGCGGGCGCGACCGACTTCGTGGTGAAGCCGGCAAGCCCCGAAAGGCTGGAAGTCTCGTTGCGCAACGTGCTCGCGGCGAGAGCGCTCGCGGGCGAACTGCAACGGCTCAAACGCCGCCACGAAGGCACGCTGACCATTGCCGACGTGATCACACGTTCGGCGGCGATGCAGCCGGTTCTCAAGGCCGCGGAAAAGGCGGCCGCCTCTGCCATATCGGTGCTACTCGAAGGCGAATCCGGCGTCGGCAAGGAACTGATCGCGCGCGCGATCCACGGCAGCGGCACGCGGCGCGCGAAGCCCTTCGTCGCGGTGAATGGCGGCGCCATGCCCGAAACCCTGGTCGAGTCGATCCTGTTCGGCCACGAGAAGGGCGCCTTCACCGGTGCCACCGAGCGCCATGCTGGGAAATTCGTCGAGGCCGACGGCGGCACGCTGTTTCTTGACGAAGTCGGGGAGTTGCCGCCACCGGCCCAGGTGAAATTGCTGCGTGCCTTGCAGGAAGGCGCGGTCGAACCCGTGGGAAGGCGCAAGGTCGTCAAGCTCGATGTCCGCATCATCTCCGCCACCAATCGCAATCTCATCGCCGATGTGAAGGCCGGCCGGTTCCGCGAAGACCTGTTCTATCGCCTGCACGTGTTCCCGCTGTCGGTGCCGCCGTTGCGCACACGCCGTGAAGACGTCCCCGATCTCGCCCGCCATTTCCTCACGCGCTTTGCCGCGGAGGAAGGCAAACGGGTCCGCGGTATCAGCCGCGAGGCGCTCTCCCTGCTCGCCGCCGCCAATTGGCCGGGCAATGTCCGGCAACTCGAGAATGCGATGTTCCGCGCGGTCGTGCTTGCCGAGGGTGAGGAGATTGGCATAAACGAATTCCCGCAGATTGCGGCACAGGTTTCCTCTGACGAGGCCTCCATCCCGCAGCTGAGCGAGCCTTCGCCGGCCATCGCTGCGTCCTGGCCCGACGGCCCCGCCGACGTCGTTCCGGTGAGGATCGCGACCCCCGCGCATACGCTGCCGATCACTGATTCCCACGGCGACGTCCGCCCGCTCGAGGAAATCGAGCGAGATTCGATCCGGTTCGCCATCTCGCACTATCGGGGACAAATGTCCGAAGTTGCCCGCAAGCTGCGGATCGGGCGCTCGACCCTCTATCGCAAGCTCGAAGGCCTGGGCCTCGAAGACGCCTGAAAATACGGCGGAATCCGTGATTTGGCCCATCCCCCTACCGGTGCTGCAGTACAAAAATTCCCCAGGGAATTCCACAAATGCCTAGTTTTCGGCCCAATTCCCCGGGTAGGTTAACTTTCGGACGGACGGGGAACGGACGCTAAACTCTCATTAACCGATCCCGATAACACTCACGGGGTTGCCGGCATGGCAGCCCGAGGGGACGTGGCGGCGACGTGGGACGGATTCATTCTGCACGGAACGATTCTGTGGCTCCTGACTCAGTGAGCGGGCGCTCTGTTGTTTCGACTCTGGCGCGCGCCAGCGTGCGCCTGGGCGTTGCGGGGCTCTTCATGTTCGGCGCCAACGACGCGCTGCAGAATGCGGCTGCCGAAGGCGACACCCGCACCCTCTCCTTCCACCATCTCCACACCGGCGAAGACATCACCATCACCTTCAAGCGCAATGGCCGTTACGACGATGCTGCGCTGAAGAAGCTCGACTGGTTCATGCGTGATTGGCGCAAGGAAAAGTCGACTCGCATGGATCCGCATTTGTTCGATCTGTTGTGGGAGGCCTATCGCGAGGTCGGAGCAACGCAGCCGATTGACGTTGTCTGCGGCTTCCGCTCGCCGGAAACTAATTCAATGCTGCGCCGCCGCTCGAATGGCGTCGCGCAGTTCAGCCAACACATCAATGGCCAGGCGATGGATTTCTTCATTCCTGGCGTTCCGCTCGAGAAGATTCGCGAAGTTGGTCTTCGGCTTCAGCGCGGCGGCGTGGGTTTCTACCCGACTTCCGGCTCGCCCTTCGTGCACATGGACACCGGGACCATCCGGCACTGGCCGCGCATGACGCACGATCAACTGGTCAAGGTTTTCCCCGACGGCCGCACCGTCCATGTTCCTTCCGATGGCCAGCCATTGCGCGGCTATTCGCTCGCTCTCGCCGACGTCGAACGGCGCGGCGGCAGACCATCCGAAACCTCACTGGAAGCTGCGCGTGAGGCAGGCGTCGTCACCGCTTCGCGAACCCGTAACTTCTTTGCCCGTCTGTTTGGCCGCGGCAAGGATGCCGACGAAGTGAACGAAGACTCGGCTCCTGCGCCCGCACCCGTGGCCGTCGCGAGCGTGACCCCGCCCAAAGCCAAGACCGTAGCCGTGGAAACAATCGTAC
>JANWKN010000035.1 GCA_025451355.1 Pseudolabrys sp.
TACCGGCCGGCTTGTGGTGCACAAAAATTCGCGCGCCTGATGCCGGCGCACGCGATACCTCGCCGATATTGCGCACCGCTTCCTCGGCATACCAGCGGAAAAATTCGGCCGAATAGGCCACCTCTCCGCGCGAATCCGACAGGGCTTTGCCGTTCTCGAGCGTGATCAGTTTTGCGAAACGTTCGGCATCCCGCATGATCAGCTCGTAGGCTTTGCGCAGAATCTCGGCGCGCTCGCGCGGCTTGCGTCCAGCCCAGGCTTCAAAAGCATCCTCGGCAGCATCAAGCGCGGCCTTTGCGTCATCGACCGTTGCGCTGGCAACCGAGGCAATCTTCCGTTCGGTCGCCGGATCAATCACGTCAAAGCGGCCGCCATCGGAGGATTTGCGCCATTTGCCCCCAATCCAGAGATCGGTTGGAACGTTGGCGAGAAGATTTTCGTACATGGAACTTCCCTTTACTCTCGATGTCTTGCCGACCTCCCCCGGCCATCTCGTCTGGGCGTGGCCTTTCAGGTGGGGCCGCCGGCACAAGTCCGGCGACGACGGCGGCTAACTCTGCAGGCTCCGCCTGACGGTTTCAGCAATTCGGTCTGGCGTCGGCAGGACGATGTCTTCGAGGATATCGGCGGCCGGCAGCGGAATGTGCGGTGTCGTAATACGAACGGGCGGACCATCAAGGTCATAGAACGCTTCATCCGCCACAATCGAAACGATCTCGGCACCCCAGCCGCATAGCCGCGGATTTTCCTCGACCGTGAAGAGTCGGTGCGTCCTGGCAACCGAACCTAATATGGTTTGCGTATCGAGCGGCACCAATGACCGCACGTCGACGACTTCGCAATCAATACCATGTTTTGCCTTGAGCTTCTCCGCGGCTTCGAGTGCGCGCGGTACCATCAACGCCAATGCGCAGATCGTCGCATCTTTGCCGGAGCGCAGAACTTTGGCTGTGCCCAGCGTGTCGACGATCTCGCCGTCCGGAACCTCGCCCTTCGTTGGATAAAGCGACTTGTGCTCGAGAAAAATTACCGGATCAGGATCGCGCACGGACGCGGCCAAGAGCCCAATGACATCGCGCGGGTTCGAGGGCGCCACCACCTTGAGTCCCGGGATCATCATGCACCAGTTCTCGACGCTCTGGCTGTGTTGCGCACCAAACCGCGAACCCGCACCATTTCCCGTACGCACCACCAGCGGGCACTTGACCTGCCCGTTCGACATGTAACGGCTTTTGGGAAATTCGTTGGCGATGTAGTCGAAGCACACGGCGAAGAAATCCGAGAACATGATCTCGGCGATCGGCTTCAGGCCGGTCATCGCCGCACCCATCGCAGCGCCCAGAATGGCCTGCTCGGAAATTGGCGTGTCACGCACGCGCAATGGTCCAAATTGCTCGTATAGCCCAACGGTCGCTTTGAACACGCCACCAGCCTTGGCCACGTCCTCTCCAAGAAACACGACATCGGGATCCCGACTCATTTCCTGCGCGATGCCGCGGATGACCGCGTCGCGATAAGTCAGTTCCGCCATGCCCAACCTCCATCGGCGTAGACGTCGGTGGCAATAATATCGAGTGGCGGCGGTGGCGCGGCCTTGCAGGCTTCTGTTGCGTCGTCGACGACCTTGCGCACCTGCGCATCGATGTCTGCGATCACCCTTTCCGCAACGCCGAATTGCAACAACCGCTCGCGATAGATCTTGATCGGGTCGCGCAACTTCCAACGGTCGAGTTCGCCCTCGGGCCGGTACTTTGCCGGGTCGGCGCGGGAGTGCCCGCTCTGACGATAGGTGAGACACTCGATGAGCGACGGTCCTTCGCCCGCGCGCGCTTTATCGAACGCAATCTGCGCGGCGCGATAGACGACATCGGCATCGTTACCATCGATCAGGATGCGCTCCAGCCCGTAAGCAGAGGCACGATCCGCCGCCGGCTGCGGCACGGCCGTCACATCACCGATCGGCGTGTACTCCATGTAGAGATTGTTTTCGCAGACGAAAATCACTGGCAGCTTCCACACCGCGGCAAAATTGAGCGCCTCGTGAAAAGCGCCGATATTTGTCGTGCCGTCGCCAAAGAAGCAGACCGATACGTCCTTATCGCCCTTGTATTGAGCGCGCCACGCGGCGCCACAGGCGATGGGAAGATGAGCGCCGATGATGGCGTATGAACCCATCACGCCATGATCGACCGAGGTCAGGTGCATCGAGCCACCTTTGCCGCGCATCAGCCCGTTGTCGCGCTGCATCAGTTCGCCCAGGACTTTTTCCACCGGCACGCCACGAGCCAAGGTATGTGCGTGACCGCGATAGGTGCAGAACGAGAGATCACCCGGCTTCATTGCGCCGGCGAACCCGGCTGCCACCGCTTCCTGGCCGAGAGAAAGATGGCTGGTTCCTTTGACCAGGTTCTGCAGGAACAGATCGTAGGCGCGCTGTTCCGCCTCCCGGAGGACAACCTGCGTCCGGTACAATTCGAGCCGTTTCTGCTCGCCGATATCGTCATTCAGTCCGGAGCCGGCTTTCGCCTGCGCACGGTCCTTTGCTGTGGCCATGAAAATCCTCGAAAATCCTTGATAAGCGGGGGCAACTTAGCGCCCCGCATGACGCTTAGGCAACCGGTGCCGAAGGCTCCGCTTTGCCCAGTTTGCGTTCACGGTTGAGCAGATATAGGCCGGACGAAACCACAACCAGTCCCCCGATGATGGTCCAGTGGTTGGGCAGATCGCCGAACACCAGGAACCCCAGCGTCGTCGTCCAGACGATCTGCGTGTAAATGAAAGGCGCCAAGGTCGACGCCGGCGCCAGTCGGTGGCCGAGGATCAGGAGATAGTGCCCTCCGCTCCCGAGCGCACCGATGAGCACCATAAGCGCCACGACAAGAGCGCTGTTCGGCGGCGTCCAGACGAACGGGATGATCGGAAGCATCGCTACGGCACCGACCAGATTTGAATAGAACAACGTTGTTTCGCTGGTGTCGGTGCGCGCCAGTACGCGTGTCGTGATTACGTAAAGCGCGTAACAGATGGCGCCGCAGAATGTGAGCAGCGCCGCCGGATGAATCCCGCCAAAGCCGGGGCGCACCACCAGCAAAACACCGAAGAAGCCGACGCCGATTGCCGTCCACCGTCGCCAGCCGACCCATTCGCCGAGCAATGGACCGCTGAACAAGGCAACCAGAAACGGCGTCGAGAACAGGATCGCAAGTGCTTCATCAAGTTGAAGATAGCGCAAAGCAAAAAAGCTCAGTGCGGTGGATCCGAGCAGCAATGCCGATCGACCGACCTGCAAGAACGGTCGCGTTGTCGTCATCATTTTCGGTCGGGTGATCGGATTGAGAAAAATAAGTGCCAACAGGAAGGCGCCGAAGTAGCGGGCCCAGACGACCTGCAAAGGGTCCATGTACCGCAGCAGATATTTTCCGGTGGCATCGAGACAGGAAAACGTCGCGACCGCCCCGCACATCAGCGCAATGCCGGTCAAGCGCTGACGTCGCTGCTGTAGTGGATCGCTCAATAGGTCGCCCGCCCACCCGAAATATCGAAGACCGCGCCAGTGGTGAACGAACAATCGCTCGAGGCGCAAAACGCGGCCAGGCCCGCGATTTCCTCCACGGTGACGAAACGTCCGCGAGGAATTTTTGAGAGCATGAAGTCGATATGCTCTTGCGTCATCTGATCGAAGATCGCGGTTTTCGCAGCGGCCGGCGTAATGCAGTTGACGGAAATGTCGTATGACGCAAGTTCCTTGCCGAGCGATTTGGTGAGCGCGATAAGCCCGGCCTTCGAAGCCGAATAGGCCGGCGCGTTCGGATTGCCCTCTTTGCCGGCAATGGAGGCGATATTGACGATACGGCCGTAATTTTGCGCGATCATCGCCGGTGCCAAGGCACGACAACAGTGAAATGGTCCATCCAGATTGATGGAAAGAACACTGCACCATGCGTCCAGTGGATATTCCCAGGTCTTCGTGTTGGGTCCGGCAATGCCGGCATTGTTCACGAGGACATCAATGCGGGTCAGCGCCTTGATCGTCTCGTCGCGCGCTCGCTCCACATCGAAATAGTCGGTGACGTCAACGGCAAATGAAACGACGCGACCCCGTTTTTGTAATTCAGTCGCTGTCTTTTTTGCCAGCGCGATATCGCGGTCCCAGATTGCGACGGTTGCTCCCGAGTCGATGAAGCGCTCGACGATTGCGCGGCCAATGCCTTGAGCGCCGCCAGTGACGACTGCATTGCGTCCACTGAGATCGATTTTATTGGTCATGGCCGCCTCCCGCAGAAGAATTAGCGAAGACAGCGCCCCATGGCGAGTAACGAATATGCGGGTGTGTAATGCGTAAAGCCTTGCACGGCCAAACGACCTGTAATAAAGACAACGACGTGGGGCCAACGGCGGTCGCCCCGCATTTTCAAGGCACGCGAGCCCAAGCACCGTCTCCTCCGATAGCGGAGGGGACCTTTGCTGCTTGTGGACATGCGATCGCGTAAGCGCCATTCGGCGAAGGCCGGGGACAATGCCGCCTCCCCGTCAGATGACATTCATCCAAGCGCTGCGTTCCTTTCGCTTCGGGAGCGACGACTATGGATGGACTGAATCTCGTGCTTTTTCTCATCGCGGCTTTTTTCGGTGGCCTGACATCCGGCGTATCCGGCTTTGCCATGGGACTCGTCGTGTCAGGTGTCTGGCTGCACATCATTTCGCCTGCTCAGAACGCACTTCTGATCGTACTGTGCGGTCTCGTCACGCAAGGTTCCGGCATCTGGCGAGTCCGCAACGCCGTGAACTGGCGAACCGTGGCGCCATTCATCATTGGCGGAGCAATGGGCGTTCCCGCCGGCACAGCGCTCCTGAAAACGGTTGATCAAGGGACGCTTCGGCTCACCATCGGTATCTTGTTGATCCTCTACAGCCTCTACAACCTGATCAGGCCTGCCGTTAAACAGGTTCACGGCGGCGTCACGGCTGACCTTGGCGTTGGTGTTGCGAACGGCCTCATCGGTGGATTGACCGGCTTGGGCGGCATTGCGGTCACCATCTGGTGTCAGCTCCGTGGCGGGCCCAAGGACTCGCAGCGCGCGATCTTTCAGCCGGTGATGTTCGCGACCTTCGTGATGAGCGCAATCTCGCTCGCGGTGGCCGGCGCCTTCAGTGTTGAAACGCTCAAGCTCTACGTGCTTGCGCTCCCCGCGCTTATTCTCGGCATTTGGTGTGGCCTACGCCTTTATGGAAAGCTCAACGATGCCGCATTCCGCAAGATGATCCTGCTGCTGTTGCTCTTTTCGGGAGTGGCGTTGATCGCACCGATGCGTTGAACTAGTATTGACATGTGGGGCCTGCGACGGTCGCCCCGCCCTCCAAGGCTTTGTGAGCCCAAGCACCGTCTCCTTCGTTCACGGAGGGGACACATGCTGTCTCCAGGCTATTCCATCTCTCCGCAAGATCTCTGGAACGCGATCGCGACGCAAATGGCGCCGCAGATCATCGACGTTCGAAGGCATGACGCCTTCGAAGAATCGCCACACTTGTTACCGGGCGCACTCTGGCGCGACGCCGGTAAGGCCGAGCAATGGGAACACGATTTCGATCCGACGCGACCGATCATCGCTGCCTGCAAGGCGGGCCATGAAATGAGCCAAGCCACCGTGGCGCAGCTGCGTGCCGATGGCATCGACGCACGCGTATTGGAAGGCGGCTACGAAGGTTGGACAAAGGCAGGCCTGCCCTTTGTCGCCAAAATGGAGCTTGAGCGAATCGCTCCACGCCGGCCGAGCATTTGGGTGACAAGGCGCCGTCCGAAGATCGACCGCATCGCCTGTCCATGGCTGATCCGCCGTTTCCTCGATCCGCAAGCGCGCATTATGTTCGTCGATCCTGATCAGGTGAACAATGTCGCTCGCGAAAGCGGCGGTGTGCCGTTCGACATCAAGGATGTCGAACTCAGTCACGTCGGCGAACGCTGCTCGTTCGATACAATGCTTCAACTGTTCGGGCTGGAGGGCGAACCGTCTCTGGCGCGGCTCGCCTTGATAGTGCGGGGCGCTGATACGGCGCGGCCCGATATTGCCGCGGAAGCCGCCGGCTTGCATGCCGTTTCGCTGGGCTTGTCAGCGCTCGCAGGCGATGACGATCACGGACTGCTCAAGCGCGGTTTCGTCGTCTACGATGCCCTCTTCGCGTGGCTGCGCTTTGCCGCCGAAGAGCGACACAATTGGCCGGCCAAAGCCGCATGACGGAAATGTTGGCGACCCAAACGACTGCCCGGCCCAGCTTTGGCGAAGCTTTCCTCGTTTGGCTGAAAATCGGCTGCATCAATTTCGGCGGACCGGCCGGGCAGATCGCGTTGATGCATCGCATCGTGGTCGATGAGAAAAAGTGGGTCGATGAAGCGCGCTTCCTGCACGCTTTGAATTTCTGCATGTTGCTGCCAGGGCCGGAGGCACAGAAGTTAGCCACTTATCTGGGCTGGCTGATGCACGGCGTTCGCGGCGGTCTTGCGGCCGGGATTCTGTTCGTGGTGCCGGGCGCGCTCGTGATGTTGGGCCTGAGCCTAATGTATGCGCTCGGCCGCGGAATTTCGGCGATAGACGGCGCGTTGTTTGGCATCAAAGCCGCAGTCCTTGTGATTGTCATCGAGGCGCTGATCCGCATCGGCAGGCGCGCGCTGAAGACGCCCCTTTTGCTGTCGTTGGCGGCTGCTGCTTTTGTTGGCATCTTTTTTCTGGCACTACCCTTCCCACTGATTGTCGCAGCTGCCGCTCTCGTCGGCTATTTTGTCGCGCGCCGGGCTCCGGGTCAGCTTGGGCTTGCGGCAAAACCCGAAAGTGTGGCGCCTCCGGCGGAAGACCGCTGGCGTCAGTTTGCCATCGCTTCCATCGTTGGCCTCATTGTGTGGTGCGTGCCAATCGCGCTTGCCGCGCTCATCCTTGGCCCCAAACACGTCCTTGTCAGCATCGGCATCTTCTTCTCGAAGCTCGCCGTCGTCAGTTTCGGCGGCGCCTATGCCTTGCTGGCCTATATGGCTCAGGAAGCGGTGCAGACGTATGGCTGGATGACCCCGCCGGAAATGGTCGATGGTCTGGGTCTCGCAGAAACGACACCCGGACCACTCATCCTTGTTACGCAATTTGTCGGCTTCCTCGCCGCTTTCCGCGACGCGGCCCCGTTCTCACCCACCACCGCCGGAGTCCTGGGTGCGGCGATGACGACATGGGTCACCTTTGTACCGTCGATGCTCTGGATCTTCGCCGGCGCACCATTTGTCGAGCCGCTGCGCGCCAACCGCCAACTCTCCGGCGCGCTCGCGGCGATCACGGCGGCGGTGGTTGGCGTGATACTGAATTTGTCGGTGTGGTTCGCACTGCATGTATTGTTCGGCAAGGTCACCGAAATGCGGACGGGCCCGCTGCGCTGGTATTCATTCGACCCCCTTGCTCTCGACCTCCGTGCAAGCGTATTGGCCGCCATCGCGGCAGTGCTGGCATTCGGTCTGCACCGCAGTCTGATCGAAGTGGTGGTGGCGATGGCGGCGCTGGGCGCGCTCGTTCAACTTCTTCTTGGAGCCTAGCGTTCGCGATCGATCGCGCTCTCATGCCAGCGCCGCAGCGCAAGATACGAAATCGCCGATAGCGTAAAGAAAATCGTGACGCCGGCAAGCGACAATAAAAGCAACGCAGCAAACATACGCGGGATGTTGAGTCGATAACCGGATTCGGCAATGCGATAGGCGAGTCCCGAACCAGCCCCCGCTGACCCTGCGGCAATCTCGGCCACAACCGCGCCGATGAGCGACAGGCCGCCGGCGATGCGCAGGCCCGCGAGTATTTGCGGGAGGGCCGATGGCAGCTTCAGATTCCACAGCACCTGCCAGCGCGATGCTTTGTAGAGCTCGAAAAGCGCGAGAAGGTTGTGATCGACCGAGTTCAACCCGAGCGTCGCGTTGGCCAGAACCGGGAAGAACGCAACGATCCATGCGCAGGCGAGCACTGCGAGCGGCTGCGGTAGATAGATTAGCAGAAGCGGTGCGATGGCGACGATCGGCGTGACCTGAAGAATGACGGCGTATGGATAAAACGAATATTCCACCAGTCGCCATTGGTTGAACGCGATCGCCAGCAAGATGCCGCCAATTGCGGCGAGCGCGAAACCCTCGAAAGTGAGCCTTAGCGTCACCAACAACGAGTGCCACAAGAGGCCGGCATCCGAGATCAGCGTCGTCAGCACGAGCCCGGGACTGGGCAACACGTACGGTGGAATCGCAAACGCGCGCACCAGCAGCTCCCAGCACAGGATGACGAGAGCAAGTACGACAATTGGCAATCCGATGCGGAGAAGACGCTGCTTCATGGCACATTCCCAACCCGCATAGCTTTGTCTAACGCGTCAGCTACCTCGCGGCAGAACCCAGCATACTCCGGTGAAGTCCGGAACCGTTCGTCACGTGGATACGGCGCGTCGATGGCAATCTGCGTAAAGACCCGACCAGGGCGCGGCGTCATCACAACGATGCGTTGCGACAGGTAGACCGACTCGAACACCGAATGGGTCACGAAGATCACCGTGCGGCCCAGGGCCTGCCAGACCGCCAAAAGATCGTTGTTGAGCTTGAAGCGTGTGATTTCGTCAAGCGCGGCGAAAGGCTCGTCCATCAGGATCAATTGCGGCTCGGTCACCAGAGCGCGCGCAATTGAGGCGCGCATCTTCATGCCCCCCGACAATTCACGAGGGTAGCTCTGGGCAAAGTTTTTAAGTCCGACCCGGTCCAGAGCCTCCGCCACCGCGGCAGGATCATCCTTGCCCGCAAGCCTAAGTGGTAGCCGAACATTATCGGCTACGTCGGCCCACGGCATTAATGTTGGCTCTTGGAACACGAAGCCGATTGGCACTGCTCCTGCAGGCCATTCGACCACTCCCGCTGACGGTGGGCTCAAGCCCGCGATAATGCGTAACGCCGTCGACTTGCCGCAGCCCGACGGACCCAGCACCGAAACGAACTCACCGGCCCGGACATCGAGATCAAACCGATCGAGCGCACGCACGCCGTTGGCAAAATCTTTTTCGACGCCACGTAACGCGATGATTGTGGTGGTGCCTTGCGAAAGACGGGTCGGCGGAGAGGTAGCCAATTGGCGCGCCTGTCAAAAGTCGGGCGGATCAATTACGTCTTTCGACACTACAACGTATCGCGCGCACCACAAATTCCACAGCTGCACCGATACTCAGTCGGCTGTCTTTCGTGAGCGACCGCCAGGTGTGGAAGCTGACCGCAAGGCCGAGCGCGGCGTCGCGCGTCCGCCCGGACGGGAAACCCTGCGCAAGCTCGGTTTGCAAAGCGTCTATGCGCCGACCCATCCGCAACCGGACAATGTCGCGCGTGAGTGGGTCGACTTCGGCGTCGCGCATGACGCTGTTGGCAAGCTCGGCATTGCGACCGTACCAGGCGTAAAGCTCGGCCAGGCCTCGGCGCAACCTTTGCTCTGGGTCAGCGATCGCTCGCAAGGCGTGCTCATCCGGAAGAGGATCGCGCTCCATCGCCAGCCCGGAGCACGCAAGGAACAGCTCACGATCGGTCTGAAAATGAGCATAAACAGTGTGCCGTTGCACACCCGCGCGCTCTGCGATGGCGCTGATGCTCGTGCGCGTAGGTCCCAGCGCGGCATGCAGGTCAACGGTCGCCTCGACGATGCGCCGGCGCGTTTCCGCCTGATTCTCGGCGCGGCGCTTCAACGTATACGGGCGTTTCCTATTCATTGCACAGTACTGTACTCTCATATTGACGGCAGGCAAGATTTTAATTACACAGGTTTGTGCAATGGAATTCAGCCGAAAATGGCTAGGCTTTGGAGGTCGCAATGAAAGCGTCGTCAGTGAGCTTCCCGGCTGCCGTTCTCGCGGTGACCGTCGGAATGATCTGGGGAATCGTTATGGCTATTTCCCGCGATCACTCGGCCATGCCCGCGCATGCCCACCTCAATCTGCTCGGCTGGGTTTCGCTCTTCCTGTTTGGAATTTTCTATCACCTGCATCCTGTGATCGACCGAAGCAGGGCCGCGCTTGTTCAGGTAACCGCCTGGATCATCGGTACGGTCGTCCTCACGATTGGCGTTGGTCTCATTCACACCGGCCACGACGTCGGCGAACCGTTTGCGATCGCCGGGTCGCTGACGGTGCTCGCAGCAATGCTGCTGTTCGGCTGGCTGGTGTTACGGCGGGAACACACCGCGCGGGCATACCGCTCATCTGCCGTCCCTGCGGAATAGCCGATATCGTCACTTCGGCCGCAAGTCCGCGCCGACACTTTTGTTGACGAACTGCAGAGTGTAGGCGCGCTTGTAGTCCAGGCCCGCCTTCACCACCCCTGCACGCACCATCTTGTCGAAAAAGCTCTTCCAATGAGCGTCGGTCATGGCACCAATTCCAAGCTTCACTGAGTCGCCGGAATCGACAATGCCGTGCTCTTTCATTTTCGTGATCGAATAGGCCAACAGGGCGTCGGTCATTTCCGGATTCTGGATCCTGATAAGTTCGTTTCCCGCGCGCCCATCACCATAGATGTAGTGATACCAACCGATCGCCGAAGCATCGACGAAGCGTTGCACCATATCCGGTTTTTTTCCCACGACCTCGCGTCGAGTCTCAATCAGCGTTGAGTACGCATCGAACCCCTGGTCGGCAAGCAGGAACACGACCGGTTTGAACCCGCCTTCACGTTCGATCGCAAAGGGCTCCGATGTCACGTAGCCTTGCATCGCTGAATTCTTGTCGGCGAGGAAAGGCTGGGCATTGAAAGTGTAGGGCTTCACCTTCGATTCATTAAAGCCGAACTCCGACTTGAGCCACTGGAAATACGTGGTCATGCCCTCCTTCGAGACGAACAACGTCAGGGTCTTCAGGTCTTCGAATTTCGTCACGTCCGGATGAGCTACGAAAACCTGCGGGTCCTTCTGAAAGCTCGCCGCCACCACCACGGTCGGAATGTTGTTCGCAACGGCATCGAATGACTGCAGCGAATTTGCGCTCATGAAGAAATCAAGCTTGCCCGCCAAAAGCTGGGTGCGGTTGTTCACGTTCGGCCCGCCCGGCACGATGACCACATCGAGCCCGTACTTTTTGTAAGTGCCGTCCGCGAGGGCCTGGAAGAAGCCACCGTGCTCAGCCTCGGCGACCCAATTGGTGCCAAATATGACCCGGTCGAGCGGCTGCGCCTGCGCAGTCCAGGCCATTCCGACGAGCATCAAAACCGTTGTAATTCTTAGCATTTTTCCAGTTTGTCATCGTTTTGGGGGGCCGCGCAACCATCGGCAATTCCCATTTGAACCTTTTTCCGTTCCGCCGCGACCTATGGGTATCGCGGCGTTGAGGCCGCCCCACTTTAAACCGGATGGAGACCACCATGACGAAGTCCAAGATCACCGCAGTTGCTTTGACCGCACTGACACTCGCCGGCAGCCTCGCCGCCACCAGCGGCAGCGCGCAGGCTCACTCTCACCGGGGGCACCGGCGTCGGCATCGGTATTGCCGCCGGCGCGCTGATCGGGGCCGCGGCCGTTTCCAACGCCTACGCCACCCCCGTTTACGTGACAGGTCCGTCTTGCCGTCTGGTCACGCGTTACGACCGCTTCGGAAATGCCCGCATGATCCAAGTCTGCAACTACTACTGATCCGTTGGGATCGGCGCCTGCCCGTCCATCCTCGCGCCGATCCGGAAGACCCGCCCGGCAATGTCCCCGTCGGGCGGGTCGCTTCGCTCAGAAGCGAACCACTGAACGGACGCCCGTGACCTGCGCGTCAGGATAGCGGATGCCGGTGCCGCTTGGATGCCAGATCGACGTGTATACCGGCTGAACCGTCCAGCCGGGTACGATCTGAGCAACGTAGGTCAGTTCGAGATTGGTCTCGTAATCGCGGGGTGGAGTGAACAGCGTACCGAAGTTGATCTGGTCCTGATCGAAACCCCGCACGCTGTCGGAAAAGCGTGCGTAGATGACGCTGGCGCCAAAACGATCGTACGGTCTGTTCGGTATCATCCCGCCAAATACAATTCCGCCGTCTACGTAGAAGTTGATCAGATTTTGATTCGACGGACTTACCGATCCCCGTGCGAAAACCGATACGCCGCTGTCGCCGTCACCTCCGCTTGGGCGATAGAGCTGCTGGTCGATGACTCCGTAAATGCCGTAGTCGCCACGATGTAAGAGGGGCATGCCATTGCTTGCAGGACTCGCCAGGGGAACGCCAACGTTGTCGTATCGCTTGTCGGGGAATTGTCCGAGATGCGTCCAGCCTCCGATCTTCAGCGTCGTTGCGAGGTCTGTGTCGTGCTTGCCGCGGTTGCGTCGAAATTGCAGTTCGCCAATCATGAATGCCGGATCGCTAATACGGAAATTGAGACCATAGCGATTGCATGTATCGGGATCGCCAGAGCAAGGCCCTGCTGGATCGCCGTTGAAAATCGCCAGCAGAAGAGATGCGTCTTTGGGAAACTCGTATTTTATCCGCGCCCCGACAGCCGACAACGGATACGCCGGCCCACCGCCCGGCAAATTTTCCGCCGCAATCGTCGGCCAATCGCTCTGCAGAAATATCTGACTGAGATCGCTGTAAAAGAATTCAGCATCCGCGGCGAGCTGACCAAATCTGAAGCTGACGGGTCCAGCCCAACGCTCCAACCATAACTCGGACAGTCTCACTGTCGGAGTGGCTTCAATTGCCGCGATTGTGTTGATGCCTCCGACATAGTCGCGGCGGATGCGGCCATCATTGTAAATTCCAAACGCATTCGCGTAGAAACTCCAGTTCTTCCACCCGGCAAGTTTCTCGAGATCGACTAAAAGCTGGGTCTCCAGCTTGCCCTGATCGATCGTGCCGGTTCGAATGCCGCCCGACAGATTCCCCAGTACATCGTTCGTGTAGATCAGGCTGTATGTGATGCCACGATCATTGAGCCATTTGCGGGTCCCGAACGGATCGCCGTACTGCGGCAGACTCGTCGCGATCGAAGGCACAGTAATCCCGATGCTTTGCGCTGCGCTTTGCGCCCACAGCGGTCCCGCGCCGAAAGCGAGCGCAATCAAGGCGCAAGGAAATGAGTAGCGCCGCGCTTTCATCCGCTCCCTGCCGGTTTCATCTGCACCGAACCACCACTCCTGGACGGCTGGATCTCTAAAGTGACCCTGGAAAGCTGACAGGCGGATGACCCCACCTCCCCCAAAGTGCGAGTGCGAAGAATAGCCGCGGAAAAGCGCCTTCCCATAAGAAAAATTGCGGCCAAATACCCTAAATCTCCACATTTCACAGGCCAAACGCCATTCGGGCAAAATCGACTGCAGGTGACAAATAGACCTTTGCGTCACCGGCCGATTTACCGAGGTGAATTGTTTATTTCGCGGTTATGCCGAAACGCGTCGCCAATTCACTATAACGCTCGCAAAGAGAAGATGTCCGGGAAGCAAGGTCTTGGAGCATTTTGGGACGTTTATAGCGCGGCTGAAGCTGCAGCCGCAGGTCACGCGCAATGGCGCCATAGCCGCTGTTGTTCTCATCATATGTACATGGCTGCTTGTCGCTACGACAACGCGGGCACCCCATGCGAACGGGGAGGAACAGGCCTCGACCGAAGGTCGCCGTGTAGGCGAACTTTACTACCCACCCCCCAAACAGTGGGCATCATTGACGACTGCGCCGGTCACCACGGCCGTATTCCGAACCGAACATATCACCGAGGGAAAGATCGCCATCGATGAAGACCGCGCGACGCTGGTGTTCTCTCCATACTCGGGCCGGGTGATCAAGCTGCTCGCCAAACCTGGTGATATGGTGAAGGCCGGCCAGCCGCTTTTCACCGTCGAAGCGCCGGATATGGTTCAGGCACAGAATGATTTCATTGCCTCCATCTCCAACTTGAACAAAAGCAAGTCGGCACAGGAACTGGCCAAAATCGTCGAGCAGCAAAACAAGACACTCTACGACTCGCGCGCCGGCCCGTTGCGCGACCTGCAGACCTCCCAGGCAAACTCGCGCGCCGCCGAGAATGACGTCCGCTCTGCGCTGACCTTGCTGGAGATGACGCGCAATCGTTTGCGTATCCTTGGGATGACAGATGATGAAATTTCGAAATTCAGCGATACGGGGGCTGTCAGTCCGCAGATGACGATCTATTCGCCCATCGGTGGCACCGTTATTCAGCGCAAGGTCGGACCCGGTCAGTACATCAACACGTCTTCGCAGAATACGAGCGCCAGCGACCCGACGTTCATTATCGGTGATCTGTCGACGGTGTGGCTGGTTGCCTATGTACGCGAATCTGACGCGCCCAGTGTCCACGTGGGACAGGCTGTACATTTCAGCGTTCTCGCATATCCAAACCGCACATTCCCGGCAAATATCTCATATGTCGCGACTTCGCTGGACACGGGAACACGGCGCCTGTTGGTACGCGCGACGATTGACAACTCGCAGCGGCTGCTTCGTCCGGAAATGTTCGCAAGCGTGAACATTCTGACCGGAGAAGGAGATAGCTCGCCGGCGATACCGCGTGAGGCGATCATCTACGACGGAAAAACAACCCGCGTCTGGATTGCGCGCGACGATAAATCCGTCGAGCGCCGCGAAATCAAAACCGGCTTGTCCAATGGACAGATGATCCAGATCCTGGACGGACTTCGCGAGGGCGAGAACGTCGTAAGCAAAGGCAGCTTGTTCGTCGACCGCGCTGCCGCAGGAAGCTGACGCATCCATGTTGCGTAGTCTGATGTCGTTCTGCCTATCGCGGCGACCGCTGGCGTTGGTCGCTTTCATCGGCTTTATAGCCGTTGGCTACGTTGCCTTTACAACGCTCAACGTCGAGGCCTATCCCGACCCTGCGCCACCGATCATTGAAATCATCGCGCAATATCCGGGCCAGTCACCGGAAGAAGTCGAACGATATGTGACCATCCCGCTCGAGATTGCTGTCGCCAGCACGCCAGGTCTTACATATATCCGTTCGAACACCGTATTCGCTCTCGGTTTTGTCCGGCTGCAATTCGA
>JANWKN010000036.1 GCA_025451355.1 Pseudolabrys sp.
CGTGCGGGCGCACCAATGCGCGTATCAAGGGATGGATGGGTCGTGCCGACCAGACGGCAAAAATCAAAGGTATGTTCGTGCATCCGAAGCAGGTCGCCGAACTTGCCGCGCGCCATCCCGAACTCAAGCGTCTGCGTCTTGTCGTCGGTCGTCAGGACGAACAGGACACGATGACCTTGCTTGCCGAAACCGCGACGACGGATGCGGCGCTGGACCAAGCCATCGCCGCCACTCTGCAGTCGGTCACCAAGCTCAAAGGCGCCGTGAAGTTGGTCGCGCCGGGGTCGCTGCCGAACGACGGCAAAATTATCGCCGACGAGCGCAAATTATGAGCCCGGACATCGTTCCGGCCAACGGTCGCATCGGGGTGCTGCTGGTCAATCTCGGCACGCCGGACTCGACCGGCTACTGGGCCATGCGCCGCTATTTAAAAGAGTTTCTCTCCGACCGACGGGTCATCGAAGAGAATCGGTTGAAATGGTGGCTGGTTCTCAATCTGATCATTCTGACGGTACGGCCCGGTCGCAAGGGACGCGACTACGACAAGATCTGGAACAGGGAGCGCAACGAGTCGCCGCTCAAGACCATCACGCGTTCCCAGTCCGACAAGCTAGAAGAAATCATGGAAAAGCTCGACCGGCGCGTTCGCGTCGACTGGGCCATGCGTTACGGCAATCCGTCGATCAGTTCACGGCTCGAGGCGCTAGGGGCGCAGGATTGCGGACGGATCCTCATCGTTCCACTTTATCCGCAATATGCGGCGGCCACGACCGCTACCGTCTGCGACGAGGCGTTTCGCTCGCTCAGCGCTATGCGTTTTCAGCCGACGTTGCGCGTTGCTGCGCCGTACTATGCCGAGCCGGTCTACATCGATGCGCTGGCAAGCTCGCTCAACGCTACGGTTGCCAAACTGAGCTTCAGGCCGGAGGTGATCGTGGCGTCCTATCACGGCATGCCGGAAGACTATGTCGACAAGGGTGATCCTTATTTCAGACATTGCTCGGAGACGACGACGCTCCTGCGCAAGAAGCTCAAGCTCGATGACGAGCGTCTGATCATGACCTTCCAGTCGCGCTTCGGCACTGCCGAGTGGATCAAGCCTTATACCGACGCTACCGTGAAATCTCTGGCTGAACGCGGCGTAAAAAATCTCGCTGTGATCACACCCGGATTTTCCTCCGATTGCCTCGAGACGCTTGAGGAAATCGCCATGGAAAATGCAGAGATCTTCCGGCATGCGGGCGGAGAAAACTTTGCCGCCATTCCTTGTCTCAATGATTCGCCCGCCGGCATGGCGGTGATCCGCGATATCGTTACGCGCGAGCTGAGGGGCTGGCTGATCAGCAAGCCCTGATCATTCGTCGGCGAGCAGTCGCCGCAATGCGATGCGCAGTTCCGGTGCAATATCGGCGCGCTCCAGCCCATACGCAACGTTGGCCGCAAGGAAGCCGATCTTCGAGCCGCAGTCGAAGCTGTGGCCCTCGAATTCCAGACCGTAAAATGGCTGCGAGCGCGATAGCGCAAGCATGGCGTCGGTGAGCTGGATCTCGCCGCCCGCGCCGGCGGCCTGCTTTTCCAACAGTTCAAAGATCTGCGGCTGCAAAATATAGCGACCGGTAATTGTCAGGTCGGACGGCGCCTCGCTCGCTTTGGGCTTCTCGACCATTTTGGTGATCGCAAAAGCCTTGCCTTTGCGCTCGCCGACGCCGACGACGCCATACATATGAACGCGTTCCTTCGGCACCTTTTCGACGGCGAGAATATTGGCGCTTCCGTCCAGGTTTTGCGCGGCATCGATCATCTGCGCGAGACAGCCACGACTGTGCTGAACGAGAACGTCCGGCAGGAGCAGAGCAAAAGGTTCATGACCGACGAGCTCACGCGCGCACCAGACCGCGTGGCCGAGGCCGAGCGGCGATTGCTGACGGGTAAAGCTGACAGTTCCCGCCTCGGGCAGATCTTCCGACAGCAGCGCGAGCTCGGTCTTTTTGCCGCGCTCCATCAAGGTTAACTCGAGCTCGAACTGGCGGTCGAAATGGTCTTCGATCACGCTCTTGTTTCGGCCGGTGACGAAAATGAAGTGCTCGATGCCGGCCTGCCGCGCCTCATCCACCACATGCTGGATCAGCGGGCGGTCAACGATCGGCAGCATTTCTTTGGGCATGGCCTTGGTCGCCGGCAAAAAGCGGGTTCCAAGCCCGGCCACCGGAAAAATGGCTTTGCGAATGCGCGTCATGCGGGACTTTTCTAGCTATGCGAATCGTGAATGCGTTGACGCCGAGAAAGCACGCGCCCGGACCAGGGTCCAGATACGTGTTGAACAAAATTAGACCATTAACCCCGCTGAAATGATATCGGGTCACCCATAGATTTGGGATAATGGGCGAAGACGGGAACGGGATGCACAAAGCGCGGCCTATTGTCATTGCGGTGGGGCTCGTGGCGGCCACTTGCGGGATTGCCTTCGGGCAAGGCGCGCAGGACCGTTCTCCGGCTACGACCGGCACGCTTCCCCCAGCGACCTCCCAACCAGCGCCGCCCTGGAGCGGGGAATCGGGTGCGTCCGGCCATCCGTTGATGACCGCCGACGCAATCCGCACGGCGGCGACACACTTTCATACCTGCATTGATAAGTTGTGGCAGGCAGCGGCGCGCCGCGGCATTTCGCGAAGCGTGTTTCACAACTACACCGCTTCGTTGACGCCCGATCTGCGGATCATGGATTTGCTCGACAACCAGCCGGAGTTCACCAAATCCTTCTGGGACTATCTGGACATCCTCGTCACGAACGACCGCATCGAGCAGGGCCGCGCGCTGCTTGAAAAATATCGCGGCGCGTTTGACTCCGTTGAGCGGGCCTTCGGTGTCGATCGCCACATCCTCGCGGCCATCTGGGGCGTTGAAACCAACTATGGCACGCTCATCGGCGAACGCTCGGTACTCCGTTCGACCGCGACGCTCGCATGCATTGGGCGCCGGCAGGATTATTTCCGCGAGGAATTCCTGTCGACACTGGAGATACTCCAGCGCGGCGATGTGCGGCCTGACCGTCTCGTAGGATCCTGGGCGGGCGCTTTTGGGCCCACCCAGTTCATGCCGACGGCGTTCAAAAAATATGCTGTGGATTTCGACCGCGACGGACATCGCGACGTCGTCGACTCCGTGCCGGATGTTCTCGCTTCTACGGCGAACAATCTCAAAAAGGACGGCTGGGCCACCGGCAACACCTGGGGATACGAGGTTGTCGTGCCGACCACGTTCAATTTTCTCCTCGCCGATCACTCGCGGCCCATGAGCCTTCGCGAGTGGGAACGGCAGGGAATCCGTCGCGCCAACGGCCAGCCGTTCCCGCGACCCGACGAGCAGGCCTTCTTGCTGGTACCGGCCGGCGTGCAGGGGCCGGGGTTCCTCATGTTGAACAACTTTAGTGTCATCATGAAATACAATCCGGCCGAGGCTTACGCCCTGGCCATCGGACACCTGGCCGATCGGTTAAGAGGCGGCGGGCCATTCGTGCAGGATTGGCCGCGGTACGAACGTGTGTTGTCACGGACCGAGCGGCTGGAACTGCAACAGTTGCTGGCGCGCCACGGGTACGATGTTGGCGAACCGGATGGTCTCCTCGGCCTCAGGACGCGCACAGCGATTCGCGATTTCCAGGCCAAAAACGGTCGAATTCCGGATGGTTTTGCGTCCGCCGGGGTTCTTGATCAACTGCGCGCACGTTAACGATGGTATTTGGTCGACCTTTGAGTTGACATTTTTCGGGCGCTGTTAGTCCATGGGCCGTGAGGTTCGCGCGTTCTGTAGGCGAACGCGCATCGGGCTGGGCATGATTGGCAAATTCAAGGTTTCGCGCTGTCTCGTCGGAGCGGCCCTTTTGGCGGCCGTCGACTGTGCCGCCGTCATCGCTGTTGATGCGGCCCTGACCTCGCCCGCTCAGGCGCAATTCTTCTTTGGCAACGACCGCAGTCCATCTTCCGGCCGGCAACAGCGTCCGCGATCAGGCGGGGGTGGTGGTTTCTTCGGAGGGTTCTTCGGTGGCGGGGGTGGGTCCTACGAGAGTCCCGAGCAGTCGCAGGTGCCGGTAGACAATTCGCGCGCGCCGGCCCCACGCAAGGCGGATCCGAAAGCCGAGCTGGTCACGCCGACGACCTCGGTCGTCGTGCTGGGCGACGCCATGGCCGATTGGCTTGGCTACGGACTCGAGGATGCATTTTCAGATTCCCCGGAGATCGCGGTTGTCCGGAAAAACAAGCTTCACTCGGGATTGGTGCGTTACGAAGCCAAAGGTGATCTCGATTGGTGGCGCGTTGCGCGCGATATCCTTACACAGGAAAAAGCCAACTACGTCGTCATGATGATGGGCGTCAGCGATCGCCAGAGCATTCGCGAGCGTGATCCCGTCAAGGAAGCGGACAAAAAGAAGGGCAAGGATCAGGCAGAAAAACCGGCCGCCGATAAGGACGCGCAGAAAAAGGAACAAGCCGACGAGCCGGAGCAGACCCCCGCTGCCCAGCCTGAATCTCCCGCGGCGAAGAAAACCGGCGGTACCGTCGAGTTTCGTACGGATCAATGGGCGGAAATCTATTCCAAACGCATCGATGAAACGATCGCCGCGATGAAGAGCAAGGGCGTGCCCGTACTCTGGGTCGGCCTGCCTTCGATCCGTGGTACCAAGTCTACCGCCGATGCAGTCTATTTGAACGATCTGTATCGGGCGCGCGCGGAACGCGCAGGGATCGTCTACATCGACATCTGGGACGGTTTCGTCGATGAAGCCGGAAAATATTCGAACTTCGGTCCGGACTACGAAGGCCAGATGCGTCGGCTCCGGTCAGCCGATGGCGTTTTCTTCACGAAGGCAGGCGCGCTCAAGCTCGCCCACTACGTCGAGCGTGAAATTCGCCGACACATGAATAGCCGCGTGACCCCTGTCGCGCTGCCTACGGGTCCGCTGGCACCCGCAACGCCCGATGGCAGACCGGCCGCGCGCCCCATCGCCGGTCCCGTGGTGCCCCTCACGGTAACGGCCGGCAATACAGATGAATTGCTCGGCGCTGCCGGAAACAGTTCTCCGCATAGCGATGCCATTGCCATGCGCGTTCTCGTCAAGGGCGAGCCGCTACCGGCCCCGGCCGGCCGCGCCGACGATTTCATGCTTCAACGCGGCAAAGACGAGCCCGCGCCACCCGTGGAAGCGGTCCCCGTGCCAGGCGCGGTGGCCTCGGCGCCAGCTGAATCCGTGCGGATCGTGCCCGCGCCTGAGCAAAAGTCGTCTGCATCGCAAGACAATGGCAAAGCGGCCCAGACGGCACCGACCGCGCAAACCGCCGCCCAGACCGCTCAGGCGGTCAAGCCCAAGCCGCAACGCCCGCAGCATCGCGACGACGTGCCCCGTCCACCGAGGGGTGTTTTCCCAAGTCCGTTTGGATTTTTCCGCTGACGATCAACGCGGAAGCGTCGTCGTACCCATCAGGAATTTATCGACGGCATGCGCTGCCTGGCGGCCTTCGCGGATTGCCCACACCACCAGTGACTGTCCGCGCCGCATATCGCCGGCGGTAAATACCTTCGGTATGGAGGTCTGATACGAGTTGGTGTCGGCGGAGACGTTGCCGCGCTGGTCGAGCGCAACGTCAAGGGCTTTCAGCATTCCTTCATGCAGCGGATGCACGAAGCCCATGGCGAGGAGAACGAGATCGGCGTCGATCTCGAATTCCGTCCCGGGCACGGGCTTGAATTGCGCATCGACGTGCGTACAGTGAAGCTTCTTCACCTGGCCGTTTTCGCCGGTGAATTTCTTCGTCAGCACGGCGAATTCCCGGGTGACGCCTTCCTCGTGGCTCGACGAAATGCGCAGCTTGAGGGGCCAATCCGGCCAGGTGAGCATCTTGTTCTCGTGTTCGGGCGGCGGCGGCATGATCTCGAAATTGGTGACCGACAAGGCTCCCTGCCGGATTGATGTGCCGATGCAGTCGGATCCGGTGTCGCCGCCGCCGATGACGATGACTTTCTTGCCCTTTGCAAGAATCGGTTCGACGTCGCCCTGCGACTCGTTACTCACGCGCCGGTTCTGTTGCGGCAGAAAATCCATCGCGAAATGGATTCCGGCAAGCTCGCGGCCCGGAATCGGCAGGTCGCGCGGCTTCTCGCTGCCGCCAGTCAGCACGACGGCGTCATGCTGCTTGAGCAATTTGTCGACCGGGACATTGACGCCGATATCGGTATTGTAGTGGAAGACGATACCTTCGCCCTGCATCTGCTCGACGCGACGGTCGACGTGGACCTTCTCCATCTTGAAATCGGGGATGCCGTAACGGAGCAGGCCGCCCGCTTTCGCCCAACGCTCGTAGACATGCACCTCGTGGCCTGCGCGCGCGAGTTGCTGTGCACAGGCGAGACCCGCCGGTCCTGAGCCGACGACTGCCACTTTCTTGCCGGTCTTGCGTTGCGGCTTGTCGGGCTTGAGGCCTTGCGTGATCGCGCGGTCGGCGATCTCGCATTCGATCGACTTGATGGTGACCGCGTTCTCGTCGATGTTGAGCGTGCAGGACGCTTCGCAAGGCGCCGGACAGACGCGGCCGGTGAATTCCGGGAAATTGTTCGTCGAATGCAGGTTGCGCGCGGCTTCTTCCCAGTTGCCGCGATAGACGAGGTCGTTCCAGTCCGGAATCTGGTTGTTGACCGGGCAACCTGTCGGCGCACCGGTGATGCGGCTGGTGCCGTGACAATAGGGTACGCCGCAATCCATGCAGCGCGCCGCCTGTTCGCGGATTTCCTTTTCCGGCAGCGGCAGCAGGAATTCGTGCCAATGCTTCACGCGCTCCGCGACCGGCTGATAGTCGCGATCCTCACGCTCGATTTCGAGAAACCCAGTGACCTTACCCATACCTATTCCGCGGCCTGCATCGTGGCGGCCTTCTCCTTAGCCATTTCGGCGAGCGCGCGGCGGTATTCGACGGGCATCACTTTGCGGAACAGCGGCCGGTAGCTATCCCAGTTGGCGAGAATCTCGGCGGCGCGCTTTGAACCTGTATAGCGCGCGTGGTTCGCGATCAGCATGCGGAGCCGTTCGGCGTCCTTCGTGGTCAGGTCCGCCATCACGTCCACGCGGCCGTGGCTTTCCAGGTCGTTGTAATGGCCAAATTCCTGTTCGGCGACCTGCTCTTCCTCGGGCACGGGCTCGAGTTCGACCATCGCCATGTTGCAGCGCGACTTGAACGTGTTGTCCTTGTCCAGCACATAGGCGATGCCGCCCGACATGCCGGCAGCGAAATTGCGCCCTGTGGGCCCCAGCACCGCAACAACGCCGCCCGTCATGTATTCGCAGCAGTGGTCGCCTGCGCCTTCGATGACCGCGACGGCGCCGGAATTGCGAACGGCAAAGCGCTCGCCGGCGACGCCGAGGAAATAGCACTCGCCCGCGATGGCGCCGTACAGCACTGTGTTGCCGACAATGATCGATTCCTCAGGCACGATCCCGGAATCGGCCGGTGGCCGAATGATGACGCGCCCGCCGGACAATCCCTTCCCGACATAGTCATTGCCTTCGCCGTCGAGCTCGAAGGTGATGCCACGCGCGAGCCAGGCGCCGAAGCTTTGTCCGGCTGTACCGGTGAAGCGGACATGGATCGTGTTGTCCGGCAATCCTTCGTGGCCATAGCGCTTGGCAACTTCGCCCGAAAGCATGCCGCCGCAGGCGCGGTCCGTATTGTGAATGGCGAAATGCAGGCGCACCGGCGCACCGCGATCGAGCGCCGATTGCGATTCGGCAATCAGTTTGCGGTCGAGGATATCCTTGATCTTGTGGTCCTGCGGCTCGCACTTGTAGATGGCAACGCCTTTCTCCGCCGGGGGCTTCGTGAACAGCCTGGAGAAATCGAGGCCCTTGGCCTTCCAGTGCTCGACGAGTTTGCGCCGATCGAGCATCTGTATCTGCCCGACCATCTCATCGAAGGTGCGGAATCCGAGTTCGGCCATCAGCGCGCGGACTTCTTCGGCGACGAAGAAAAAGTAGTTGATGACATGCTCGGGCTGGCCCTTGAACCGCTTGCGCAGCACCGGGTCTTGCGTGGCGACGCCAACGGGGCAGGTGTTCAGGTGGCACTTCCGCATCATGATGCAGCCGGCCGCAATGAGGGGCGCAGTTGCAAATCCGAACTCATCGGCTCCGAGGAGAGCCCCCACCACAACGTCACGGCCGGTCCGGATGCCGCCATCCACTTGCACGGCGATGCGGCTGCGCAGCCGATTGATCACCAGCGTCTGATGGGTTTCGGCGAGCCCGATTTCCCACGGGCTGCCCGCGTGTTTGATCGAAGTCAGCGGGCTCGCGCCCGTGCCGCCCTCGAAGCCGGCGATAGTGACGTGATCGGCGCGCGCCTTCGAAACGCCGGCGGCGACCGTACCGACGCCGACTTCCGACACGAGCTTCACCGAGACGTCGCCAGTCGGGTTGACGTTCTTCAGGTCGAAGATCAGCTGTGCCAGATCCTCGATGGAATAGATGTCGTGATGCGGTGGCGGCGAGATCAGGCCGACACCTGGCGTCGAGTGGCGCACCTTGGCGATGGTCTTGTCGACCTTGTGGCCAGGCAATTGACCGCCTTCGCCGGGCTTTGCGCCCTGCGCCATCTTGATCTGCATCATGTCCGAATTGACGAGATACTCGGCGGTGACGCCAAAGCGACCCGATGCGACCTGCTTGATCGCCGAGCGCATGGAATCGCCGTTCGGCAACGGCTTGAAGCGATCGGATTCCTCGCCGCCTTCGCCGGTGTTCGACTTGCCGCCGATGCGGTTCATGGCAATGGCGAGAGTCGTGTGGGCTTCGCGCGAGATGGAGCCGAACGACATCGCGCCCGTCGAGAAGCGCCTAACGATATTCTTGGCCGGCTCGATCTCTTCCAGAGGCACCGGCTTGCGGCCGTCCTCGTCGGCATTCTTGAGCCGGAACATGCCGCGGATGGTTAGCAGCCGCTCATTCTGCTCGTTCACGATCTGCGCAAAGGCGCGATAGTGATCCTGCGAATTGCCGCGCACGGCGTGCTGCAGGCGTGAGACGGTTTCTGCGGTCCAGACGTGGTCTTCACCGCGTACGCGCACAGCGTAGTCGCCGCCGACGTCGAGCATCGAGCGGTAGATCGGCGCGTCACTGAAAGCGTCCCGGTGCCGGCGAACTGTTTCCTCGGCGATTTCGGCAAGTCCGACACCCTCGATGCGCGTGTGCGTCCCGGTGAAGTACTTGTCGACGAAATCCTGGCGCAGACCGACGGCGTCGAAAATCTGCGCGCCGCAATAGGATTGATAGGTGGAGATGCCCATCTTGGACATCACTTTGAGCAGGCCTTTGCCGATCGCCTTGATATATTTTTTGACGACGTCCTTGTCGTCGGTCGCCTTGCCCGGCAAATCGCCCTTCATCGCGATCAATGTCTCGAAGGCGAGATAGGGATTGATCGCTTCCGCGCCGTAGCCGGCAAGGCAAGCGAAATGGTGTATTTCGCGCGGCTCGCCCGTCTCCAGCACCATGCCGACCGAGGTCCGCAAACCATTGCGGATCAGGTGGTGGTGCACGGCGGCGCAAGCGAGCAGGACCGGAATTGGAATCCGCTCCGCACCAGTCTTGCGGTCCGACAAAATGATGATGTTGCAACCGTTACGAACTTCCTCTTCCGCCCGCTCGCAGAGTCCGGCCAGCGACCACTCCATGCCGTCCGCGCCATGCTCCGCCGGGTATGTGATATCGAAAGTGCTCGACTTGAAATGATCGCCACTCATTTCCGAGATCGAGCGGATCTTTTCCAGATCCTCGTTGGTCAGGATCGGCTGGCGCACCTCGAGGCGTTTCGTCTTTGAAGTCCCTTCGAGATCGAAAATGTTCGGCCGCGGTCCAATGATCGAGACGAGGCTCATCACCAACTCCTCGCGGATCGGGTCGATCGGCGGGTTGGTGACTTGCGCGAAGTTCTGCTTGAAATATGTGAACAGCGACTTCGGCTTGTCAGACAAGGCTGAAATCGGCGTGTCGTTGCCCATGGAGCCGACCGCTTCTTCGCCGGTCGTGGCCATCGGCGTCATCAGGAATTTAAGGTCCTCCTGCGTGTAGCCGAAGGCCTGCTGCCGATCGAGCAAAGAGAGATTCGAGATCGGCGCTTCGTTCGCCGTGCCGGGTAATTCCTCGAGCACAATCTGTGTACGCCCAAGCCATTCCTTGTAGGGGTGGCTTTTGGCCAGCGTGGCCTTCAATTCCTCGTCCGGAATGAGCCGGCCTTCGTCGAGGTCGACGAGCAGCATCTTGCCCGGTTGCAGGCGCCACTTCTTCACGATGTCCTTTTCCGGAATCGGCAGAACACCCATCTCGGACGCCATTACGATGCGGTCGTCGCGCGTCAGCAGATAGCGCGCCGGCCGCAATCCGTTGCGATCGAGCGTGGCCCCGATCTGGCGGCCGTTGGTGAAGGCAATCGCAGCTGGGCCGTCCCACGGCTCCATCAGCGCGGCGTTGTATTCATAAAAGGCGCGACGTTCCTCATCCATGAGCGGATTGCCGGCCCAGGCTTCCGGGATCATCATCATCATGGCGTGCGCGAGGGAGTAGCCGCCTTGCACTAGAAATTCGAGCGCGTTGTCAAAACAGGCTGTGTCGGACTGGCCTTCGTAAGAGATAGGCCAAAGCTTGTTAATGTCCTTGCCGAACAGCGGCGAGGACACGGATGCCTGTCGCGCCGCCATCCAGTTGACGTTGCCGCGCAGCGTGTTGATCTCGCCGTTGTGCGCGATGTAGCGGTACGGATGCGCCAGCGACCAGGTCGGGAACGTGTTGGTCGAAAAGCGCTGGTGGACAAGTGCGAGCGCGCTTTCGAAATCGGCATCATGCAGGTCGGGATAGTAGGCGCCGAGCTGATCGGCGAGGAACATTCCCTTGTAGATCACCGTGCGACACGAGATCGACACGGGATAATAGCCCGCGGTGTGCCGTTCTCGCCGGCGATAGATCGCGTTGGAAATCGACTTGCGCAGGATGTAAAGCCTGCGTTCGAACTCCCCCTCGGAGAACTTCTTTTTGCCGTGACCGATGAACACTTGCATGTGCTTCGGCTCGGTCGGCTTGACCGATTCACCGAGCGTCGAGTTGTCGGTCGGAACGTCGCGCCAGCCGAGCAGCGTCAGGCCTTCGCGCGCGATCACCTCGGCGTAGATGTCACGTATGATCTGTCGCCAGCTGGGTTCCACCGGCATGAACAGATAACCGACGGCGTATTCGCCCGACTTCGGCAATTTGATTCCGAGCTCGATTGTTTTCTTGGCGAAAAACTTGTGCGGAATCTGCACGAGAATTCCCGCGCCGTCGCCCATGCGCGGATCGGCGCCAACCGCGCCGCGATGTTCGAGATTGCAGAGAATGCGCAAGCCATCTTCGATGAGCTGGTGCGACTTGCGGCCTTTGATGTCGGCAATAAAACCGACGCCGCAGGAATCCTTGTCGAGCGCGGGATCGTAAAGACCCTGCGCGAGCGGCGTGCCTGGATCGGCGGTCGAGCCGCGTCCGCCGAATTCTGCGCTGCGCTTCTCCTCGCTCATCTCATCCTGCCTCGCCGGTGCACATGATGCTCCGGCGTACTCCGCACCGCGAGGCTAGCGCTCGCGGTTCAACGCGTAACTAATCTCGAGAAAGGACAACCTTGTCCGGCTCGTCGCCGCCTGTGGGCCGTTCCCTTGCTGGGCGCCACCGATGTCTGCCCCACTTCCAGGCCGCCACCGAGGCCAACCCCCATTAGGACAGCATTGCTGTCCTAATGGACAATGCCAAATTTTGCTCCGCCGCACAAGGCTGGTCCACGCCGGATTGCGTGAATTCTTTCCTTTTGTTGCCGCGGCACTCGTAAGCCGAGCAAGAACTGGACCACGGCGCCGGTGTGCGCGCAATGGCATTGCCGCCGGGATAGGTTTCGATCCGGGAAATGTGGGCGCTGCGGCCGAGCCCGGCTCCATAACAAAACGAAAGCGCCCCGGGAGTTCCGGGGCGCTGCCGTCTTGCTATTCGGGTCAGCGTTAGGCCGCGGCCTTGGTCTCGACCTGGGCCGTGGCTTTGCCGCCGCCAATCGCGATCTGGCGCGGCTTTTTCGCCTCGGGAATTTCGCGCACGAGATCAACGTGCAGCAATCCGTTCTCGAGGTTGGCGTTCTTGACCAGGACGTGGTCGGCAAGCTGGAAGACGCGCTCAAAAGCGCGCGCAGCGATGCCCTGGTAGAGCACTTCGCCGTTCTGTTCTTCCTTGACCTGCTTGGAACCTTTGATCGTCAGCGTATTTTCTTTCGCCTCGATCGAAAGCTCGCTTTCGCCGAAGCCGGCAACCGCGACGGTTACTCGGTAGTCGTTCTCACCCGTGCGCTCGATATTGTAGGGCGGGTAGCCCGGAGCAGATTCGAAACCGTCCAGCATTGAAAACAGGCGGTCGAAGCCAACGGTGGAACGATAAAGGGGAGCAAGATCGAATGTTCGCATGGCATATCCTCCATGTTGAGCGACATGCGGTGGTTCGCCCGAATGGCCGAACCTAACCGTGCGCAGCCATGTGGCCTGCGCATTGGTGATATGGGGGCCTGTTCTTGCGCTGCAAGGTCTCTGCTATCCGCCAATAAATATCTGAGTTTATTGCTTATTTCCTCATGCTCCGGCATTAGATTGAGCGTGCTCGCCACCCTGCTATAAGCCGAAAGCGCTGCCGCACAGCTTCTCCTGCCTCATGAAACTTGTCTCAATCCCCGCCAATCCGGTGCCAGAGGACGTGGTGACCGGCGCGATCAAGACCTCCGACGGGGTCAATCTGCGCTTTGCGCGTTGGGCGCCGCCGCCGGGCCGCAAGGGCACTGTCGTCCTCATGCAGGGCCGCGCGGAATTCATCGAGAAATATTTCGAGACCGTACGCGATCTGCGCGCGCGTGGATTTGCGGTCGCCACTTTCGATTGGCGCGGGCAAGGCCTTTCCGATCGCCGCCTTTCTGATCGCCACAAGGGCTACGTCAGAAACTTTGCCAACTACATCACCGACCTCGAGGCGGTGATGGAGCAGGTGGTATTGCCCGATTGCCCTCCGCCGATTTTTGCGCTCGGCCACTCCATGGGCGCAGCCGTGGCGATTCGCGCCTGTCACGGCGGCAGCCGCTGGTTCGACCGCGTCGTCCTGTCGGCGCCAATGATTGCGCTGCCAGAGGGACGTCTGACGAACGTTGCCGGTCCGCTCGCACGGTTCATGCGCTTCCTTGGACGCGGCGGCGCCTACATACCGACGGGCGATTCCTCGGTGATGGGCACCGAAGACTTCGTCGGCAACGTGCTCACGTCGGATCCGGTGCGCTACGCGCGCAACGCTGCGGTTCTTGAGACGGAGCCAGAGCTCGGTCTTGGCGCGCCAACGGTCGCCTGGGCCGATGCAGCGCTTCGACAGATGAACCTGTTCGTCGAGCCCTCGTATTCCGCCACCATTCGCCAGCCCATTCTGATGGTCGCGGCCGGCCGCGATGAAGTCGTGTCGACGCCGGCAATCGAATCTTTCGGGCGAAATCTGCTTGCCGGGCGCCACTTGATTCTGGCGGGGTCCAAACACGAAATCCTGCAAGAGCAGGACCATTACCGGATGCAATTCTGGGCAGCGTTTGACGCTTTCGTGCCGGGCACGCCGCGCTACTAACCGGCGAGAATTTCCAATGCCGCCTGATGCACGCGCTTGTCGCCCGCAACGATGATGCGACCGCCGCCTTGTGCGGGACCATTCTCCCATGTCGTGACGATGCCTCCGGCACCGGCAACGATCGGTATGATGGCAACGATGTCGTACGGTTTGATTTCGGTTTCGATGATGAGATCGATCAATCCCGCGGCCAGCATGCAGTAAGCGTAACAGTCGCCGCCGTAACGCGACAGCTTCACTTTGTCTTCCAGCTTTCCGAAGGCCGTGCGATCGTTTGGCTGCATCAGCAAGGGGCTCGTCGTATACATCAATGCGTCACCAATGCTCGCGCAGTCTCGGACATGCAGGTCGCGTTTGCCGGTCGGCCCGCGATAGCGCGCCGCGCCGCTGTCGCCGGAAAAGCGCTCGCGCGTGAACGGCTGGTGCATCAGCCCGAAAACAGGTTCGCCGAACCTCATCAGGCCGATCAACGTGCCCCAGGCCAGCATCCCGGAAATGAACGACTTGGTCCCGTCGATCGGGTCGAGCACCCAGACATATTCGGCGTCGGTATGTTCTGAACCATATTCCTCGCCGAGAATTCCGTGATTGGGAAATTGCCGGCGGATCAGGGTGCGCATGCTCTGTTCCGCCGCCCGGTCGGCCGCCGTGACCGGGTCGAAGCCGCCGACTTTCTTGTTCTCGATCGCGAGGGCGGTGCGAAAGAAGGGGACTATCGTATCGCCTGACGCGGTGGCCAGCTGATCGACGAAACTGCTGAAGTCGATGGCCGTCATGCCGCTATCGCCTGCCCCTGTGTGCCTTGTCGCTATCGAAGAGTCGAACTGCCGGAAACCGTGGCCTGACGCGGCTTTTCTGCTGCGTTGCGGAATTTCAACCTAGACCGTTTTCGCATTAGACCGTTTAACAACGCCTATCCTGAGAGGCAGCCATGCGAAAACAGCATGGGAAAGAGGCCTTCGAACCTTGATTTTTGTGCGTCGCGATGTACCATACTGCAGTGCGGTAGCGAGAGCTGCCGCTGCCCTCCTTGGGCGTTTCCTCCCTAGACTTGGGCCGCTTGCAACCCGCTCGCGGCCCCTTTTTTTGGCAGGCGGCAGATTTACTCAGCCGCGGCCCGGTAGGGGCGCAGCTGCTCCAGCGGGATTTCACCCAAGCGTCGCGCCAATGTCTCCATATCGGCCGCCAGGCGGCTGAAAGTCGAGGCACGCTGATACTGACGCTCGTCCATGTACAGGGCGCGGTTGATCTCAAGCTGGATGGCGTGCAGGCCGACGGCCGGATTGCCGTAATGCTCGGTGATGAAGCCGCCCGCATAAGGCTTGTTGCGGCTGACCGTATACCCGAGTGTCCGCAGAGTTTTTTCGACGGTCTCCGCCACCACGCCGACGCAGCTGGTGCCATAACGATCCCCGAGCACAAACTCCGGCCGCGGCCTTTCGTCCCGATGGCCGGCTGTCGACGGCATGGAATGGCAATCGACGAGTACGGCCGCGCCGAATTCCCGATGCAGACGGGTAAAGAGCCGACGCAGCGCGCGATGATAAGGCTTGTAGAGGCTCTCGATACGCCGCAGGGCATCGTCGACCGGGATGCGCTGGTCATAGATCTCTTGCGCATCTCCGACCACGCGCGCCACCGTTCCCAGTCCACCCGCCACGCGCATCGAACGTGTGTTGGCGAAGGACGGCAGCCTGCCCTCGAACATACGTGGATCGAGTTCGTAGGGCTCACGGTTCACATCGACGAAGCAGCGCGGGAAATGCGCACGCATCATCGGAAAGCCGCCATCTACCACGCCGGCGATCAATTCATCGACAAAGCTATCTTCCGAGCGGCGCAGGGCGGCTATATCGAGCCGGCAATTTACGAGGAAGTCGCGCGGATAGACCGAGCCGCTATGGGGGGAATTGAACAGGACCGGCCCGCGCCATGCCTTGGGCTCAAGAACTTCGAACGGGGGATCGAGCTCGTCGCGGATTTCACTCATGAAGAGAAGGCCATAGGGGTGGCGGTATTGGTTTCCGGGGGTCCGACAGGGCTTTAACCCCCCTTTATACCGTCTATTGTTCATGGCTGGGCCATAAAGCCAAGCCATGCTTTTGGTTCACCCGATCTTTACCGGGCATAAGTCTTAATCGGTCTGCTGAGGATGGTGGCCTGGGCGGCCGGACCGGGGTGTTGAGTAGTCATGTCCAAGATATTGTTGGCTGAAGACGATACCGATATGCGGCGCTTTCTCGTGAAGGCGCTCCAGAATGCCGGGTTTGAGGTCACTTCTTACGACAATGGCCTTTCGGCCTACCATCGGCTGCGCGAGGAACCCTTCGAGCTTCTACTCACCGATATCGTGATGCCGGAAATGGACGGCATCGAACTCGCCCGGCGGGCGGCAGAACTCGATCCCGATATCAAGATCATGTTCATCACCGGCTTCGCTGCGGTCGCGCTTAGTGCGGACTCCAACGCGCCGAAGCAGGCCAAGGTGTTGTCAAAGCCGGTCCACCTGCGCGAACTGGTCAGCGAAGTCCAGAAACTGCTTGCGGCGTAGCGTCTTACGCGGCCTTTGCGCGGTCTTGCCTCACCGGGTTGGAGCCGATAGACAAATCCCGTTGATGGGCGCGTAGCTCAGCGGAAGAGCACTACCTTGACATGGTAGGGGTCACAGGTTCGATCCCTGTCGCGCCCACCACGCAGTC
>JANWKN010000251.1 GCA_025451355.1 Pseudolabrys sp.
ACGTTTTCTCGCCACCCAAATTCACGTCCAGGATCCCGGCCTGTAGGTTGCTGGTCTTGGCAGCGAGCATCGCATCGCTAAAGCGGCTGTAGGGACCATCAACCTTGTGTCCGAAAGCTGAGAGCATATCCGCCAGCATCATCGAGACTAGCGGCTCGTCTTCGACAAGAAGTACCCGTTTGTCGGCGACATCGGACGCCACTTGCAACGGAACATCGAGGTGCGTCTTGAATACGTTGCGTTTCGATGGATCCGAAGTGTCTTCGTGCGGCACGCACAGGGTGCATCGCAGTCCGCTCGCCTGCCAGTCGAAGTTCACGAGACCGCCGAGCTGCCGTTCGATGCCTGCGACAATAGCCCGGCTTCCATAGCCGCGACGGTCGGGTGAGCCGATCTGAGGTCCGCCCGACTCTGTCCAAACAAGCTCAAGTTTTCCGGGCTCGGTCTGCCATGTGAGTTCGACGTAACCCGGGTCGACGGACAGAGCTCCATATTTCGCCGCGTTTGTAGCGAGTTCGTGCAGCGCCAGGGCAATCGTCTGTGCTGTCGCCGGCGGCAGCAGAATGTTGGGCCCGCGGGATTTGACGCGTTCGTTCCCGCTCGCGCGATAGGGGGCAAACTCCTCTTCCACGAGCCGGGTGAGGTCGGCGCCCTCCCAGCGCGACCCCGCGAGCAGTCGGTGTGCGTTCGACAGCGCCCCGATCCGGCCATCGAGGGCACCAATGTAGTCGTCAATACTATCGGCGCGGGTAAGACGCATGATCGACTGGACGACCGCCACTACGTTGCGCGCGCGATGGTCGACCTCTTCGGCCAGCAGGATCTGGCGCTCTTCCGCCCGCTTTCGCTCGGTGATGTCGGACGTGACTCCACTGAGCCAGATCGGGCGACCCATTTCGTCGAAGCTCGCCGCTGCCGTGCCGGTGCACCAGCGCACATCCCCGTTCGGCCGCAGAACACGGAATTCCGTCTGGAAGGTGTTGGTGGTTTTGGTGATCTTCCGGAAGGAGCGGTCCAACAACTCGAAATCTTCCGGATTGATGAGCGGCTGTATGCTCTCAAGTGTCGGCACAAACGTGCTCGGATCGACTCCGAAAATTTCGCACTGACCCTGATCCCAGACGATCGAGCCGCGCGCCACGTTCCACTCCCAACTACCCATCTGTCCAGCAGCAAGTGCGAGGCTGCGCATCCGCTCACTTTGCCGAAGCTGCAATGTGGAAGACGCGAGTGCTGCGGTACGCTCGGCGACGCGCGCCTCGAGTCCTTTGTTCAACTGCTCCAGCTGGCGCGTTTTTCGGAAGAGCTCCACGAAGACTTTGACTTTTGCTCGCAAGACTTCCGGGATTACCGGAACGGGAACGTAGTCCACGGCGCCCATTTCATAGCCGCGCAGACGGTCCACGTCCGTCAGCAGGATCGCGGAGATGAAAATCAGGGCAGTCTTCTCAAAGCGGGGATGGTTGCGGATCATCGCCGCCAGCTGAAAGCCGTCGATATCCGGCATGTAGACGTCGATGAGAACGACGGCGACGTCATGCCTAAGCAGAAGCTCGAGCGCTTCGGTGGCGTTGCTGGCGCTCAGCAGATTTTCACCAACATCCTCGAGGATTGTCCGATAGGTCAGAAGCTTGGCCGGCTGATCGTCGACGAGGAGTATGTTGACCTTGTCATCAGACATAACGTTCCTCGCGTTCAGCGGTGGAGCCAGCTACGCAGCGCGGACAGCAGTTGCTCAGTGTTCACCGGCTTCGCCAGATAATCCGATGCACCCGCATCGAGACATTTCTCGCGGTCTCCCTTCATCGCCTTTGCCGTGAGCGCGATGATCGGCAGACGCCGGAAATTCGCGTTTTTGCGGATTTCCTCCATGGTCTGATAACCGTCCATCTCCGGCATCATGATGTCCATCAGCACAATAGCGATGTCGTTGTTCGACTCGATGAGCTTGATCGCTTCATTGCCGGTTGTGGCGGTGAGGACGCGCATGCCTCGTCGTTCGAGCACACTGCTCAGCGCAAAGATGTTGCGCGCATCGTCGTCGACCAGCAACACTGTTCGGCTCACCAGATCTTCATCGGACGTGGTCAGACGCTCCAGCATACGCTGCTTCTCGATCGGCAAATCCGTTACTACGCGATGCAGAAAGAGAGCAGTTTCGTCGAGCAATCGCTCGGGCGATTCGACGCCTTTCACCACGATGCTGCGCGCCATCGTATGTAGCCGGGCATCCTCTTCGGCGCTGAGTTCACGTCCGGTGAATACGACGACCGGAACTTCCGACAGAGTCTCGTCCGCACCGAGCTGTTCAAGCACTTCAAACCCGGACATGTCGGGCAATCTCAGATCCAGCACCACGCAGTCAGCAGGGTGCCGACGTAACGCCGCGAGCGCGTCCCGTCCGGTACCGGCGGTTTCAATCTCGACGTCGTCATAGCCGAGCAATTCCGAAATGCTGAGCTGTTCGGCGGGATTGTCTTCGACCACCAGCAGGCGTTTTCGACGCGGTGTCGAATATTCCTTGATGCGGCGGAGGGCGGCTTCCACGCCCTCAGTGCTCGTCGGCTTTGTCACGAACGAGAAAGCGCCGCGCGCAAGACCGTGGTGCTTGTCTTCGTCGAGCGTGATGATTTGCACGGGGATGTGGCGTGTCAGCGGATTCTGCTTAAGCTGACTTAGTACGCTCCAGCCCAACATATCGGGCAGGAAGACATCGAGTGAGACGGCGTTCGGCTGATACTGCTTGGCAAGCTCCAGCGCATCAGCGCCACGCATCGCCACCAGGACCTTGAATCCCTTAACCCGCGCGAGATCGATCAGCACGCGGCAGTAGTGGGGATCATCTTCTACGATCAACAATATTGAGTCGCCTGGCTGGATTTCGTGCCGGTCGTCGGGAATCTGCTCGATGGGCCGTTCTGGCAGCACAATTGGCATGCTGGGCGCCGGGGCGTGCGAAGCGGGCAGGGTGGTCGGTCGCATGGCGACTGACGGACCCGCATACGCGATTGGCAAGTAGAGGGTGAAGGTACTTCCGACACCGGGCGCACTTCGAATGTGGATTTCACCGCCCAGCAGGCTGGACAACTCGCGGCTGATCGCAAGCCCCAGTCCCGTGCCTCCATATTTGCGGCTTGTGCTCGCGTCGGCCTGCTGGAACGCTTCGAAAATAATCTTCTGCTTCTCGGCTGGAATTCCGATACCGGTGTCCGCGACCTCGAAGGCGACAACGCTTTGTGCCTGGCTGAGGACCGGGTGTGTCGAGGTCCAGCCGACGGGCGCCGCGAAAACCTTGAGTTGGATGCCGCCCCGGTCGGTGAACTTGAAAGCGTTAGACAGCAGATTTTTGAGAACCTGCTGCAGGCGCTTGGAGTCGGTGGTGAGGCTGCGCCCGAGCGATGGATCGAGATCGACCTTGAAGGAAAGCTGCCTCGTTTCCGCTTCGTGGCGGAATGGGCGGCCAACCGCATCGAGGAGATTGGAGAAGAATATCTCTTCGGCCTCGACCGTGACCGTGCCGGATTCGATCTTTGAGAGGTCGAGAATGTCACTGATGAGGTTGAGCAGGTCGGTTCCCGCGCCGTGAATGGTGCGCGCGAATTCCGTCTGTTTGCTTGTGAGGTTCCCGTCGGGATTATCGGCCAGCTGCTGTCCGAGAATAAGAATGCTATTCAGCGGCGTACGCAGCTCGTGCGACATGTTGGCGAGGAATTCCGACTTGTATTTCGATGTCAGCGCCAGCTCCGCCGCTTTTTCTTCGAGGGCGCGTCGGGCCTGCTCGATTTCCTGGTTCTTTCTTTCGACTTCGACATTACGCTCGGCAAGCTGTTGAGCCTTTTGCTCGAGCTGTTCGTTGGTCTGTTGCAATTCGCGCTGCTGCGTCTGCAGTTCGCCCGCGAGCTGTTGCGACTGCTTGAGCAGGCCTTCGGTCTGCATCGTGGCCTCGATCGAGTTGAGCACGATGCCAATGCTGGCCGTCAACTGCTCGAGGAACATTGTCTGCAACGCGGTGAACTCTTTGACCGAAGCGAGTTCGATCACGGCTTTAACCTGATTTTCGAATAGCACCGGCAAGACGATGATATTGGCCGGTTTAACCTTGAACAACGCCGAACCGATCGGCACGGCGTGGTCCGGCATCTCTGTTATGAGCAGGCGGCGCTTGTCGGAAGCGCACTGGCCAATGAGACCTTCACCGATGCGCAGCCGCTGGGGATGGCCGTTTGCGCCATCATCGGCATAGGCCGAGAGCAGCCGCATGCTCTGCAATTCTTCGCTTTCCACCTGATAAATAACACCCTGCTGCGCATGGACGAGGGGCGTTAGTTCGCTCAGCAACAAACGGCCGACGGTGGTGAGATCGCGCTGGCCCTGCAGCATGTTGGTGAACTTGGCGAGGTTGGTCTTCAGCCAGTCTTGCTCGGTGTTGCGATCCGTGGTCAGGCGGAGGTTGTCGATCATCGTATTGATGTTGTCTTTGAGCTCGGCCACTTCGCCGCGCGCATCGACTTGAACCGACCGCGTAAGGTCGCCTTTGGTCACGGCCGTTGCGACCTCGGCGATCGCGCGCACCTGGGTCGTGAGATTGGCGGCGAGCAGGTTGACGTTACCGGTGAGGGCCTTCCACGTGCCGGCCGCTCCAGGCACGTTGGCTTGGCCGCCAAGACGTCCGTCCACACCGACTTCGCGCGCAACGCTCGTCACCTGATCGGCAAAGATCGCGAGCGTATCGGTCATGTTGTTGATCGTTTCGGCGAGCGCCGCCACTTCGCCTTTCGATTTCACGGTGAGATTCTGCTTCAGATCGCCATTGGCGACGGCGGTAACAACCTTGACGATACCGCGCACCTGTTCGGTGAGATTTGCCGCCATCACGTTCACGGTATCGGTCAAGTCTTTCCAGGTGCCGGCAACGCCCGAAACTTGCGCCTGGCCGCCGAGCTTACCCTCGGTGCCGACTTCGCGGGCGACGCGTGTCACTTCCGAGGCAAACGCGTTGAGTTGGTCCACCATCGTGTTGATGGTGTTCTTCAGTTCGAGAATTTCGCCCTTCACGTCCACCGTAATTTTACGCGACAGGTCGCCCCGGGCGACTGCGGTGGTGACTTCGGCGATGTTACGGACCTGTGTGGTGAGGTTCGCCGCCAGCAGGTTGACGTTGTCGGTCAAGTCTTTCCAGGTGCCGGCGACGCCCGGCACGTTGGCCTGGCCGCCGAGTCGGCCTTCGGTGCCCACTTCGCGCGCCACGCGCGTCACTTCGCCGGCGAACGATCGCAGTTGGTCGGTCGTCGTATTGAGCGTTTCCTTAAGCTGCAGAAGTTCGCCACGAACGTCGACGGTGATCTTCTTGGAGAGGTCACCATTGGCGACGGCTGTGGCTACTTCGGCGATGTTGCGAACCTGAGCGGTCAGGTTCGAGGCCATGAAATTAACGTTGTCGG
>JANWKN010000037.1 GCA_025451355.1 Pseudolabrys sp.
CGAACGACTGATGACCTTGAGCACATCGGCGGTGGCGGTCTGCTGCTGAAGGGACTCACGCACCTCGTTGAGCAGGCGAGTATTCTCGATAGCGATGACGGCCTGGTTGGCAAATGTCGTGACGAGTTCGATCTCTTTGTCGGTGAACGAATTCACTTCGGTTCGCATCAATGCGAAAACACCGATCACCACACCTTCACGCAACAAAGGCACGCCGAGGTTTGACCGAAAGCCGAACGCTTTTTGGTAGACGCTCGCTTTATATTCGGGGTCGGCAAGGACATCTTCGATGTTGACCGCGCGCCCATCCATGGCGACCCGTCCAACCACGCTGCCGCGGCCCTGCCCCAAGGGGTGGTCATGGGCATATTGCTTGGCCTGCTGCTCCTCTTCGTGCGACATCCCGTGGTGCGCAGCCAACCGGTAGACATCTCCATCCTTTTCAAAAATAGCGCCCTTTTCGGCCTGACAAAGCTGGGCGGCGGATGCGGTGAGCGTGCGCAGCACGGTCTCCAGTTCGAAGGTCGAGCGGCTGATGAGCTTGAGCACGTCGGCGGTTGCCGTCTGTTGCTGCAGAGACTCGCGAAGCTCGCTGAGGAGACGCGCGTTTTCGGTCGCGATCACGGCCTGGGACGCGAAATTCGTCAACAGATCAATTTGTTTCTCGCTAAATGGTGCCGCCTCCCTGCGGTAAATCGCAAACGCACCCACGAGCTCATTGTCCTTGAGCATTGGCACATTGAGGATTGTTCGGAATTGTCCAAGATTGACCGCGGCCACGAATATGGGTTCGCCCTCAATGTAAGCCGGCTCCTTGGTAACGTCGGCGATGTGAACCGTTTGTCTGGTCTGAGCAATGCGCCCCAGGGCCGTTCGTACGCTCGGGCGCTGAGGTCCGCGGAGCCAGAAATCGGCAAACGCCGGAGGCACCCCGAACATCGCGGCGGCATGCCATGCAGCATCGTCGAAACGAAACAATATTCCAAAAGTAGCGCCGCAAATGTGTACCGCATTCTGCAGCATTGCCTGGAATACCGGTTCAAGCTCGCCAGGCGAACTGCTGATGACCTTGAGCACGTCGGCGGTCGCCGTTTGTTGCTGCAGAGATTCGCGCAATTCGCCGAGGAGACGCGCGTTTTCGATAGCGATGACGGCCTGCGCGGCGAAATTTTTGACCAGCTCAATCTGTCTGTCAGTGAACGGCCGCACTTCCTGGCGGTAAATGGAAATCGTACCGACCAGCTTGCTCTGCTCCAGCATCGGGACAATGAGTAGCGTGCGGGCTCCGGCAAGATCTGCAAGACCGACGACAGCCTTGTCCCTTTCAAGATAAGGTTGGCGAGTTCGAATATCGTCAATATGTGCGATCTCTTTGGTTCGGGCCACATAGGCCAGACCGCTTTCCGGGTGTGGACGAATCACTTCTCCTTTTCGTGCAACAAATTGAGGTGGCGGATTGTGCAGCGCGACACTGCGATAGACTTCGCCGTCATAGAGATTCAGCGTACCGAACCGGGCGTGGCAAAGTCGCGTGGCGTTTTCCAATATTGCTTCGAATACCGGCTCCAGCTCTCCGGGCGATGAACTGATGACGCGCAACACCTCCGCGGTGGCCGCTTGCTGCTCCAGCGCCTCGTCACGTTCGCGGCGAAGCCGCGCGCTGCTCGTTACCTTGGTTTTGGGCGAACCGCGAGGTCGCCTGATCGCCGGCGTACTGCGCCGTCTCGCGACCTTCCGGCCTCGCGACCCGGCTGATTTGCCGCCTGATTTGCCTCGTTTCATTGCTGCCCCCGATACAGGCATCGTAGCGGGTCAGACGAGGCGCGTTAAGGGATGACCGTATCCGGCAACGCGGCAGTCAAATCACGGCTTTTCGCTTGATGTCCTGAATTTCTGCCAAAGCCAGAGCACCGCGAGCACGAGAAGTGAACCGATTACAGCGGCAACAACGTCGCGCAGCGAGATGGCGATCTTGTCCAGGCCTGGCCAGATTCCGAATATGCGAAACAAAAGTCCGCCGATGAAAGCGCCAGCGAGGCCGAGTGCGAGGTTGCGCCACAGACCGAAGCCCCCACGTTCCCAGGTCATTAGTGCTCCGGCGAGACCGCCGCCGAGCAATCCGACAACGATCCAGACAATGACGTGGTCGATCGAGGGCATAGCGGACTCCATGCGTCGTTTGGCAATCTGTTGGCAGCGGGCAATCATGGCACGGGCCATCTTTGGCACCGACGCCTTCCGCAGATTTAACGCTCAATTTACGTTCGGCTCAACGCTCGTGGTCGTACAAGGTTTGCAGGGGCGGCCACCAAGCCGTAGAGCCAAACCAATGTGGATCATGGTGGTCTATACTTTAATTGTCTTGGTCGGAGAGACCGTCACAGTTGGCATTGGTCTCGTCTTGGACCGGATTTATCCGGCCATCAGCCTTACGGTTTCGCTGACGCTGTTCTTTTCCATCCTTTGGATTGCCTGGATGCTTGCGGTGCGTCTGACTGAACCCAAGCATGCGAAGAGCGAAAAACACGCAGCCTGAAACTTCAGCAGCGCGGCAGGATCAAGCCAAAGCATGTCCCGCTCTGCCGGTATCTCGGTCCTCTGCATTAATTCGGACAGCAAATCGCTCAGGGACATACAGGCCCTTCAGCAAAAGAGGGCGGAACTAGCCCTTAGGTCCAATACACCCTTCGACCTGAACGAAATAATGATCGCGCCCTGAGCAGACCGGGAGGTCGATTTGTCGTCTGGTGTTGGCGTGACCGCTGCTGGTTGCCCGCTTGGTTCACGGCCTCAACAACGAGCCCGACCGCAACAGCACGCAAGGCCGCGTCAACAGCATGCGCGTCCGTAGCAGGGTGGCGGACGATCGAAGCAAGGCGCGCGACCCAGCGGGCGCGACCGCAGCCAGGCGCAACATCGCAATAGGCTACGGCAGGTGATGAAATCATGCGCGAACCGCAACCCAGGCCGACACCGGTTCAAAAAACAGACTTGTTTGACGGTGCACTGTCACAATAGGAGTCATAGTCAAGACAATAACTTCCAACTATCCGGACCAGCACCATGGCTGCAAGCGATGCATTGTTCGCGGGGTCGATCCCGGACATCTATGACCGATTACTCGTCCCGCTCATTTTCGAACCCTACGCGAGCGACCTTGCAAAGCGGGTGGCCGAGGCGAAACCACAGCTTGTGCTGGAAACCGCGGCAGGAACAGGTGCGGTGACAAGAGCGCTCGCCTCTTCGCTCAAGGACGCGCGGATTGTTGCTACCGATTTGAATCAGCCGATGCTCGACCATGCAAGGTCACGGCAATCCGGAGACAAGCGGATCGAGTGGAGGCAGGCCGATGCTCTGGAACTGCCGTTTAAAGATCAGACCTTCGATGCGGTGGCCTGCCAGTTCGGGTTGATGTTTTTTCCTGACAAGGTGCAAGGCTATCGTGAGGCGCGGCGCGTACTGAAGCCGAGTGGTCGTTTCTTCTTCAGCGTCTGGGATCGCATTTCAGAAAATGAATTTGCCGATGTCGTCACCCAGGCCCTGGCGACTTTCTTCCCGCAGGACCCGCCTCGTTTCCTCGCTCGTACCCCCCATGGTTACTGCGACACGAACCGCATTCGCGAGGAGATGAGCCGCGCAGGATTTGGCACCGTTTCGATTGATGTTGTGGACGCGAGAAGCAAGGCCTCATCGGCGCGCGATGTTGCAGTTGCCTATTGCCAGGGCACCCCGCTCAGAAACGAAATCGAGGCCCGCGACGCAACCGCTCTGGAAGACGCCACAAAACAAGCAGAAAAGGCTCTGGCGGAGCGCTTTGGAGGCGCGGCCGTAGATGGTCGTATCCAAGCAATCGTCATGACAGCCATTCGCTAAAGCAGGTCCGGTTCAAGCGATACGCTGCCGAGATACCCAATCACGGCGTCGCTCAGCGAACTTGCTCGCTAATTCAGAGCGAACGAGAACTTCGCCACAAAAGTCGCGCTGCACCAATTTGAAGTCAGACCCTCGGGATTGGTGAGTGGATTGATGGCGCCACCCGGCCTCGCATTCGGATCGCCGGTCAAAACAAAACAGTTTTCCCGGGAGAGATTGGTGTCGTAGTAGCGCAAATCCAGGTTGAAAACCTTGCGCGTGAAAGTCACGCCGAACTGCCAATTGAGATAGGCGGGCAATGGAAAGCCACCGAATTCCGGCGACTGATTGCCAAACCAAGAATAACCTCCTCCTCCGGTGAACGACACCGCAATATCGGGCGGAAGAAACCGACTCGGCACTTCGATTCCCACGCCACCTGCAGCATAGGAGCCCCAAGCGCCGGTGTTGGAGACGTTCGGCGCGAAGGCAAATCCGCCTACGACGCGGACAAATTGGGCAATTTGTTTTTCCGCCCGAATGGCGGCTTCCCAATAATCGATGCCTTCTCCGGCGCCGACCGATGTCTCTCCGGGATAAAGAAAGTAAGTGGCCCCAAGATCGAAATTGATATCCGCGATTGTCTTACGCACACCGGCACTCATGCTGATCTCGGCCGATGGCTGGGTCGGCAGTTTGACGCTCGCAACTGCAACACCGGCGTAAAAGTGGGCGAATGATGCCTCGAAGGCGGCGCCGACGGCCGGCTTGTGATCCGACAATGTCGTGCCGCGATACATGTAGTCGGTGGCAAACCCGCCACGCACGTCGAATTCAAATTGATCGGCTGGACGCTTGTTCTCGTCGGCGCTGCTATTTGGCGCGGACCATCCTCGACCGCCGAGATTTATCGCGACCTCGGAAGAACTATTCGTGGAGGCCTGTGCCCACGCGACACTGCCGACAACTACGGCAGGAAACAGCACCGCCCCTGCCGTGATCGTGGCTTCAAGACACTTCCACTTTGAGCTGCGAACGGACATTGACTGATGTCTCAGATCTTTCCCGGCGCCAGGGCGAACCTTCTTAGGCGCAAGCGGGTCAGGCCCATACTTGTTGGATCCGGACGGTCCACGCAGAAAACCGAGCTCAACCAGCGCCCAGATCGACAGCGCAATTCTCGCTAGATGAAATACCAACTGCACCGCGGTGTACATGCCGATATTGTCGATCACGCCCGGCAGCAGATAGAACACCAACAGCCACCAACCGCTCTTGTTGCGGTCGTGCAGGCGCTTGATGGCGAGGGCGACACTCGAAATGACGATAGGGATGAAGGGGATGGCGAAGGTCAGAATGATGCCGACGGGATCTGTGGGGAAGGAAAAAAACAGACCAAATCGGATGTAGAGAGCGAAGAGCGCGACGAAATAGATGAGGAAGGTAAGCCAGTATTTCGCACGATTGATGCGTCCGCGAAAGCCGAACAGCAGTTCAAGCCACTCTCCGAACATCAGCTGAAAGAAATTCACTGTCGCCCCCCGAGCTACGATGCGCGCTAATCAGATTTTTTCAGCGATTCGATGCGCCGATCGGGCAGAAACCACGCGAGTGCGTTCGCTACGTACAGAACGATGGCGATCCACGGCCGATAAAATGCGAGCAGGATGGCACTTGTGTAAATAGCCAACGAAATCTTTCCCTTGAGATCATTGCCGACTGCTGTCGCCAGTGTCGACTTTGGTCCATTGCACTTGATCAGCGCCCGCTCCAACAACAGGTAAGCGACCGCCGCCATCGCCAGAACCACGCCATAAGCTGCTGTCGGTATCGCCTGGAATCCGGACTCATCGATCCAGCGAATGACGAAGGGCATAAGAGAGATCCAAAAGAGCAGGAACATGTTTGCCCACAGAACTTTCCCATCGACCCGCGAGGCGGCGTGCAGCATATGGTGATGGTTGTTCCAGAATAGACCTACGTTCACGAAGCTCAGAACATAGGTAAGCAGGATCGGCAGACTGGCGAGCAGCGCTTCCGGGGTGGCACCGTGCGGCACTTTTATTTCCAGAACCATGATCGTTATGACGATCGCAATCACGCCATCGGTGAACGCTTCCAGTCGTTGGGTGCCCATCGTCTTGCCTTCCATTCCCACCCTCCCGTTAGTTATCCGGCAAACTTAAACAGGCGACTTGGCGTTTCCCAAAATAGCTTGCGACGATCAGCGGCATTCGGAAACAGCCGACCGGCCAGCTGGACCAGCGGTCCGTAATCCTGCCGTTCCTGCGCGCGCAGGTAAGGCCAATCCGACGCCCACATGCAGTGATCGAGCGTGAAGACATCGACCAGCGCACGAACATAGGGCCAGCAATCTTCGAACGGATAAGGTGACTGGGCAAATTTCAGATAGCCGGACAGCTTGACGCTGACGCGCCCGGTCTTCGCCAAGCGCAGAATGGCCGCGAAGGCCGGCTGATTGAGACCGGCTGGAGGAGTCGGGCGGCCGACATGGTCGATCAGCACCCTCACCGGAATCGTTTCGATCCACGGCGCGTACATCAGGAATTGATCGTTCTCGACCTGCAGATTGAAAAACATGTCGAGATCCGCAAGCCGCTTCATCAGGCCGGAGGCATGCTTGTAGTAGTCGTTGCCGTGGAATGTCGGATTGATCGCGGCGCCGATGATGCCTCGCGCCTTGAGATTCTTCAGCGTCGTAGTGTCCGTATCGAGATCGATGATGGCGATGCCCTTGAAACGCCCCTCGCCTTTCTCGATCGCGTCGAGCATGCAGGAGTTGTCGCTTCCATAACCGGAGTTCGGCTGCACCAGCAGCGCATGTTTCACGTTGTAGCAATCCATGACGTGACGAAATTGCGCGGTCGTGCCGATTTCCTGTGCGGCCGGCTTGTAGGCAACATCTTCGCGATAGGGAAAGTTGGCCGGATCGATCACATGAACATGGCAGTCGATCTTCGGTTCATCGAAAATAGGCATGTTTGTCGGTCGGATGGCCCAAATACGCAGCAATTCAGCTTGCGTTTCTTAGCATAGCGTGACGCGAAACGCGTCAGGATTGCGCGCGCAGCAGACCGGCCGCAGACCTCAGGACGTTTTCGCCCAGTCGCGCCAGTGGGTCGGGCGGACCTCGATCGGCCGCTTGGTTTCCGATTTGATCCAGCCGCCGAGGACGCGCCGACAAGGACAGCAGATTGAACGCGTACCGTTTGCATCAATCACCGCCAATTCCAGATCGTGATCGAACGGAGCTGTGAATATTGGATGCCACATAGCGTCCACCGCATGTCGCCCACCCAGGGTCAACGTGGTGTCGCTGATATGGGGAGGCCGGGATTACGGCGACGTTTCGGACGAATTAATCTTTGGTAAGGGCGGAAATTTCGTTTCTGCAAAACGTCTCGCCGGGCAACGAAAAACCCCGAGCATTTGATGCTCGGGGGTTTCGCGGATTTGATCGAAGCGGTGACCAATCGGTCCCGCAACGCTCCCTAGAACTTGTAGTTCAGGCCGACGAGCACGTTCTGAAGGTCGGCTTTCCCGCTGAGAATACAAGCGCCACCACACGCAATGACCGACGAGCTGTTCGTGCCGAAGCTTAGGAAATTGTACTCGACGAACACTGACCAATGCGGCACGAACATCCATTCCACGCAGCCGCCGACTGTCCAACCGGACTTGTTTCTAGACACTTCGCCGACATTCAAGCCGGTCGGGTCGTTGAAGGTGAAAGTCGCCTGGGTCCACGCCGCACCACCCTGGGCGTATAGCAGCAGGTTAGGTTGCGCGAGCCAGCCGGCGCGACCGGTCAAAGTATCGAACCAGCGCACATGGCTGTCGAAGCTCCCTGCGAACACGCCGTCGGAAAACGGTGTGGTCTCGCGAATGCTCGTGCCATCGAACATGTTGCGAATGCCGATGACCCATGCACCCATCTGGTAGTCGCAACCGATCTGGCCGCCGCCGGCAAATCCGCTGTTGCTGCGTGAGGCGGTTACGCCCGTCGGGACGTCGCTTACTTCGACATTCGCCCATGCACCGCCGATGTTGCCGCCGAGATAGCATCCCGTCCATGTCAAGGCGGGTGCTGGCGTGGCATATAGGCTGGAGCTTTTCTTGGCAGATCGGCTGCCGATGCCTGGCTCACAACCGTCGCTGCGGCAAGCAGCATCGAAAAATTTTTTTGCATGAATGCCCCTCCATTTCTACGCCCGGCAGGCGATTGAAGACTTGTCCCTCGCGTTTTAACCGTCCCACTTTTTGATTTTGTTAAGCAGCCAAAAAAACCCGGAATTTTTCAGATTGGGCGTGGCGGAAATGGCACACACGCTGACGATGGCAGCTAATTTGCTCTCATCGTGTCTGCGATCGTTAACGATTGGTAAATGGATACGCGCCCGACAAGGGCCATTGAGTCATTGGCACACCAACGACGCCGATCGGGTCAAGGACTGACCTACTTCAGGCGCTGAATACGCGCGGCCATGTCCGGCGATGGCCTCATCGTGTAGGAATTGCGCTCGGGATAACCCAAAACGCTTGTTCCGGTTGCGATCGTTTTGCGTCTCGTTTTGCACTGATCGGCTTGTCGCACTTATAGCCCTGTGCGCGAGCCTGAATTGCGAGCACCCCCTTTGCCGTTTCTTGCGCGGAAGCACTCTACGCCAGCATTGAGAACACGAACGGGACTGTGACGAGACAGATCGCGCGATACCCTCGTTTGGGCACGTGTCCCGATATGAATGCTGCCAATGATAGTGCCGAAATCAGGTCAGACAATCGCCCTTCCCGGACGATTTACCGTCAAGGACAAATACAAGATGAGTGTTACGGCCGTACAGCGGGAGTCTCGACCTGCATTCCCCGTGCGCGCCACATCAAAAACAGCTCCAGGTTCACATTCTCCGGCGCGCCATACTCGTAAGCTTCCGCGCGCAAGCCGGTCATGCAGTTGCGCAGCCGCCGTTGTAAAGAGCCGAGGCTTTGCCATTCCAACCGATAGATCGGATATCCGGTCGGCTGGGCCTGCGGGATGAGACTACCGGCGAGTTTCTTGCCCCAGTTGTCATCATGACATTGGGCACAGCTCATATCGATCTGACCAATCCGCCGGGTGAACAGCTTGCGGCCGGCCTCGATGAACGGTGTTAGCCGTCCATCGCTGGGCGGTGTGACGGCCATGCCGCGCGACTGCCGTCCAACGTAGGCGGTCAGAGCAAGCAGATCGTGGCTTTCATAAGCCAGCGGCGGCGCCTGCTGGTGCTCGCTGCGGCACAGATTGATCCGTTGTTCGAGATCGATCGGAGCTTTGCGCGCCGGGCTGAAAGCGGGGTAGCGCGCGGCAACACCCTTCATGCTGATTGTCGCGTCCTGGTGGCAATCGGCGCACGCGCGATTGGCGGCGCCGGTTTTCTCTTTCCACAGCGCCTCCCCATCAAGCACCCATAGCGTTGCCGGATTGATGGTGTCGTCATCTTGCATCGCCTTGCTGTCGCGGCCGAGATCGGCATAACCGGAGCGACGCTTGTCGAGCGGGATATCCGCGCCAAGGGCCGCGCCAGCGATTGCAAATGCGGTCATCGCCGACACTACCGCACGGCAAACGACTGTGCGCAGCAATGACATCCGCCGGTTCATTCCACCACGATCTTGGCGGTGGCGGTTTCAGAAAAGCCCTTGTCGCCTATCCATTTGAAGTCCAACGTGCCGCTTTCGGTCGCCGTGGTGAAGAACGTAAGGAACGGATTGGCGGAAATTGCGGGATAGAGATCGGCGCGGAATATCTCCTCACCATTGTAGCTGCACGAGAAGGCCGTCACGATGTCGCGCGGAATCTGCGCGCCGGTTGTCGTATAGCGGAAGCCTGTTTCCATGATGTGGGAGATCAAGGTCTTGATCTCGAATACCTGGCCGCGCTTGATCTTGGCCGGCACATTGATCAACGGGCGCGCCATCTAGATGCCCTCCACGCACGCCGCGAGCGTCACGATCACATCGGCCGAGGCCGACCAAAATGTGCCGTCGCTCATTTCGGCAATGGCCGTGACCATCTGCGAGTCGGCGAGGCGAAAGCGGGTCGAGATTTTTGCTTTTCCGGCTCGCGGACCGAGATGGACCGAGATCACGTTGGGCTGCGGATTCTTTTCGTTGAAAACGTGAAGGGCCTTGACGTAGTCGGTCGCGGTCATCGGGCTATCGACTGCGACGCTGAGGGCAACCGTATTTCCGTTTTCGACGAGCGGGGGCACCTCGAGTTCGACCCGACCCTTGCGGATGGATGCCTCGCCGACGACGTTGCGGATCGCCGTGCGCATTCGTTCAGGCGTCGCTTGCGCCGGCTCGAGCCTGATCGTCACGGCCACGCTACCGGCCAGAGTTCCGAGCAATACCGCGCGTCGGGTCGCGCCTGGTTCATTCTTGCTCATGGAAATTCCCGATCAGGTCTCCGTTTCAGTCACGCAAAGTAGCAAGGAATGCCACCACATCTTCGATCTGTTCGGCGGTCAATAGCGGCTTGCCGCTATACGCGGGTGCCACCCGGTTAAGACCGTCAAGCGCATAATAGGCCGGCATGATTGTGTCGCGGTTGAGCTGCCGACTGTCGACCATGCGCATCCGTAGCTCCTCAACCGACCAACGCGTGCCGGTGCCTTTGAGGTCCGGAGCCAGGTTGCCCTGGAACCGCTCCTCCGGAAATGGACCCGAATGGCACAAAAGGCACAGCCCCACCGCGCGATTGAGAACGATCGTGCGGCCGCGTGTCGCATCGCCGGACGCACCGGTGAGCGAAGCGGGTATAACGTTGCTGACGATCCGGTACGGGAGCAACTCTTCGGCAAGAACGACGCCGCCCGAGATGACAACAGCGGCAAAAACTGCGGCAAGCCCTGCTCTCATCCGAAGACCGCGCCGGTGATGGAAGCGAACCAGCTGTCGGCCTCTCGCGCCTCTCTGGCGCGAACATCTTGCGGCGCGTCGACGGGGCTTATGACGCCAGTGCCCTCGGCTTCGTTATAGATACCTTCGACGGGACGATAGCCGCCGCTTTGGGAAATTGCGTAGCCCGGCGCGATCAAGCTGTAGCACGTACTCGTCAAAGTCGGCGTTGGCGGCGTGCCGCCGGCAAGCAGCGTCGCAATTGCGCCGGCACAGATTTTTGCCTGCGAGATGGCGGCCGAGGCGGAACGCGGCATCGCTCCACCGATCGCGGCATCGCCGATGACGTGAATATTCGACTGCAACCGCGATTCGAAAGTGACCGGATCGATCGGGCACCATCCGGTGCGGTCAGCGACGCCGGCGAGTTCCGCAATGCGCCCGGCTTTCTGCTGCGGAATCATGTTGGCGACCGCAGGTGTAAACTTGTCGAAGTCGGTCACAACGGTCTTGGTCGCGACGTCGACCGACGTGACCAATCCACCGTCCGAAAGTGCGACATATTCGAGCACACCGGAGTACAGCTGATTCCATGCGCCCTGAAACTGGCGCTGCATCGTGAAAGAGTCCTTGGCGTCAAGCACGATCACCTTGGAGCGAGGTTTTTTGGTTTTGAGCGTGTGTGCGACCAGGCTCGCCCGTTCATAGGGAGCAGGCGGACAGCGCGACGGCGTCACAGGCACCGAAATCACCACCACGCCGCCATCGTCCATTGCGTCGATTTGTTTCGTCAGCAAAGCGATTTGATCGCCGTCCTTCCACGCGTGCGGCATGACGGCAGCAGCTGCGGGCGAATAGCCGGGCAAAGCATCCCAGCGAAAATCGATGCCCGGTGCGAGCACCAGGCGCTCGTAACCGAGTTTACGTCCGTCGGCGAGAGTAACGGTTTTGGCCGCGGGATCGACCGCCGTAGCCGCTAAAAATTCCATTCCGACCCCGGATGCCGCCACACGATCGTAACCGAAATCCTGTAGCTTGAGATCACGCAAGCCAGCGATTGCGGCGTTGCTCATTGGACACGCCGTAAAAATTCGATTGGCCTCGACCAGGATCACGCCAAGTCGTGGATTTGCCCGCTTGAGCGCACGAGCGCAGGCGGCGCCGCCAAACCCACCGCCAATAACAACGACGCGCGCATTGCTGTCCTGCGCAACGGCTGGCATCGGAAAAATGGCGGCCGAAGCCGCCATCGCAGTTCCAATGAAGTCGCGTCGGGTTACGTTCATCTGCGCATCTACAGGTTCTGGTGACGCGCTTTGATTTTTGACGGGGGCGACCGCAATGACCGCCCCCGATTTGTCAGGCCAAGCTGAGCCCATGGTTCTTGAGCGGGACCGAGCGGTAACGCTTCCCGGTCGCCGCGAAGATGGCGTTCAGCACGGCCGGAGGCGCGACGCAGATCGTCGGCTCGCCGACGCCGCCCCAGAAACCTCCGGTCGGCATGACGATGCATTCGACCTTCGGCATCTGTGCAATCCGCATGCTGTCGTAGGTGTCGAAGTTGGTCTGTTCGATGGCGCCGTCCTTGACCGTGCATTCGCCATAGAACAATGCCGACAATCCGTAGACGAATGAGCCGCAAATCTGCCGCTCGATCTGCGCCGGATTGACGGCGTAACCGGGATCAGTCGCCGCAACGATGCGATGGACTTTGACTTTGTTGTTGTCGACTGAGACTTCTGCGGCGCCAGCGACGTAGCTGCCGTAACCCATGAATTGCGCAAGGCCACGAAATTGACCGGCCGGCGCGGGCTTGCCCCAGCCGATACGCTCGGCCACGGCGTTGAGCACGCTGAGGTGCTTGGGATGATTGGCCATCAACCGCCTGCGGAATTCCAGCGGATCAACTCCTGTCTCTTTGGCCAACTCGTCCATGAAGGACTCGAGATAGATGGCGTTGTGGTTGACGTTGACGCCGCGCCAGAAGCCCGGCGGCACGTGCGGATTGCGCATCGCGTGCTCGATCAAAAGGTTGGGCACCGAGTAGCCGATTGCCGCCTCTCCGGACGCATTCAGTCCCTGGAACGTGGCTGGATCCATTCCGTTGACCAGCGCTTCAGGCCGCAAGGCCGTGAGGATCGACTGCCCGGAAATCCGGACGTGCAAGGTGTTGAGATTGCCCTTGTCGTCGAGGCCGGCGGTCAGCCGGCATTGCGTTATCGGATGATAAGTGCCCTGTTGCATGTCCTCTTCGCGCGACCACAGCAGCTTGATCGGAGTGCCCGGCATCTGCTTCGCGATCAGCACGGCCTGCGTGACATAGTCAGAGCGGCCGCGCCGGCCGAAGCCGCCGCCGAGCATATACTTGTAGACTTCGACCTTGCTGGCCGGCAGGCCGGAGGCTTCAAGTGCCGCCGCGAACGCGGCCTGGCCGTGTTGTGTGCCGCACCAAACCTCGCACTTGTCAGGTGTGTAGAGCGCGGTCGCGTTCAACGGCTCCATGCAAGCGTGGTTCTGATAAGGATAGCTGTATTCGGCCACCACCTTTTTGGCAGCGCCGGATAGACCCGCCTTTGCATCGCCGTTCTTGTTGCCGACGAAGGCTTGATCCGCGTCGAGACCTTCTTTGAGCCACTTGGCAATCGATTCACTCGATACCTTGGCATTTTCGCCTGCGTCCCAAACGATCGGCAGTGCGTCGAGTGCAGTCTTCGCGTGCCACCACGTATCGGCAACGACGGCCACAGCGTTGTCGCCGACCGGCACCACTTTCTTGACGCCCTTCATCGACTCGACCTTTGTGGCGTCGAAGCTCTTGACCTTGCCGCCGAACACCGGGCAGGCCTTGATCGCCGCGTTGAGCATGCCTGGTAGCCTCACGTCGGCGCCGTACATCATCTTCCCGACCGTCTTGTCGACGGTGTCAAGCCGCTTGACGCTCTTGCCGATGACCTTCCAGTCCTTCGGATCCTTGAGCGGCACTTCCTTGGGCGGCTCGATTAGCGCCGCGGCGGCCGCGACCTTGCCGTAAGTCGTCGAACGATTCGACGCTTTGTGGGTGATCACGCCATTGGCCGCGGTGCACTCGGACGCCGGCACCTTCCATTCGTTGGCGGCGGCCTGAATCAGCATCATGCGCGCCGCCGCGCCGCCCTTGCGCACATAATCCTGCGACGTGCGGATGCCACGGCTGCCGCCGGTGCCGAAATCGCCCCAGGGATTCTTGCGCGCAACGCTCTCGCCTGGCGTCGGATACTCGGTCGTCACTTTCGACCAGTCGCATTCGAGTTCCTCGGCGACCATCTGGGCGAGGCCAGTGAGCGTGCCTTGGCCCATCTCCGAACGTGCGATGCGGATGACAACAGTTTCGTCGGGCTTGATGACGACCCATGCGTTGATTTCAGGCGCGCCCTGCGCGCTCGTCGAAGACATGAATGGCACGTGGAAGCCAAGCGACAGGCCGACGGTTGCCGATCCGGCCAAGAACGAGCGGCGGTCAAGTTTGGGCATATAATTCATAGCATCCTCCCCCTACGCGCTGGCCGCGGCATGAATTGCCGCGCGCACTTGTTGGAAGGTCCCACACCGGCAGATGTTGGTGATCGCGTTGTCGATGTCGGCGTCGGTCGGCTTCGGGTTTTCCTTCAACAAAGCGGAGACCGCCATGATCATGCCGCTCTGACAGTAGCCGCACTGCGGAACATCGAGATCGACCCAGGCCTTCTGAACCGCGGTCAGAACGCCATTCGCGGCGAGACCCTCGATCGTGGTGACATTCTTGCCGACGGCATCGCTGGCGGTGACGCCGCACGAACGCACCGCCGCGCCGTCAATGTGCACTGTGCAGGCGCCGCATTGCGCGATTCCGCAACCGTATTTTGTGCCGGTCATACCGATTGAGTCTCGGATAGCCCACAAGAGCGGCGTATCCGGTTCCACATCGACGTCGTGTGATTTTCCGTTGATGGTAAGGCGAAGCATTCTGTACCCTCCCGGATCAGTTTTTTTGGCACGGGCTGTCCGCCGACAATCCGAAGAGGCGAAGCTTAGTTCTCCGGACGGCAATGAACAATCGGATTGCGCTAGAAACCCGCGCCCCATCACCAAAAGGTTATCGACGTCCACCGGATGTGTCCTGCCTAGGCTCGAACGGCGGCCTTCGCCGATTTCCAATCGATCCCCGGCCGCATTCCTTCGGCTCAGTGAGCGTGCTCGCTAAGGCACCGAAGCGGACATAGTGCTAATCTGGCTATCAAGTCGTGAGAGCCGAGTCATGCGAATCGATGCCATCAAGATCGGGAACAATCCTCCAGAGGACGTGAACGTCATCATCGAGGTTCCGATCGGTGGCGAGCCTATCAAATATGAGTTGGACAAGGCCGCCGGAACTCTGGTCGTCGATCGCTTTCTTCACACGCCCATGCGTTACCCAGGCAACTACGGTTTCGTGCCGCACACGTTATCGAAAGACGGCGATCCAGTCGATGTGCTGGTCGCCAACACGCGGCCGATCGTGCCTGGTGCGGTTATCAACGTCCGACCGATCGGCGTGCTGAGGATGGAAGACGAGTCGGGCGGCGATGAGAAGATCATCGCGGTGCCGGTGCCGAGGGTGACGAAGCGCTACGCGCATACCGCCAACGAAATCACGCTGCAGCAGATCCAGCATTTTTTTGAGCACTACAAGGATCTTGAGTCCGGCAAGTGGGTGAAAGTCGCAAAATTGGGGCGACGCGACCGAAGCCAAGACAATGATAATGGAAGCGATTGAACGCGCGCGCGCGTGAAGCGGATATCTACCTTAGACCGATCCGCATCGCCATTGGCAGTGTTTGATCACACATGTGAACAATTGCGTCGAGCACGCACTCGCTACCACATCCCAGACATTCGCAGCGTTGTCGGTAGGAATAGCGCGGGCGACGCGATAAAATGACTTATGCGAAAAATCGTCCTTGTAGTCATTCTTGCAATATTGCCAACTTGGGGCGCGGCTGCTCAGTGGGTTGATCAGCCGCGCAAAAAATCGCCAAAGTCTGGAGCACAACAACTGCGCGCCAGTGGCAATCCGTGCGCGAAGTATGGCCCGGGCTTCGTTAGGGTCGGAGCCTCCGATACCTGCATTAAGATTGGCGGGAGCGTCAGTGTTGATGGTGGTGGCAGCACGCGGCGCTGATTTCCTTGGCTCGGCGCCGAAAGGCTTTAAGGAGGAACTGGCGCGGCAGGTATCTGAATGCCCAGGACCATTGAAGCGTTTTTTTGCCGCATGGCCCTCCCGCCGGCCGTACCGTCTCTTACCTAGCGGCAGAGGACTCCCATGAGCTATGTCGATGGATTTGTTGCCGCTGTTCCCACCACTAATCGTGAAACCTACAAGAAGCACGCTGAGGCGGCTGCTCGGGTCTTCAAGGAGCACGGCGCATTGAAATTTGTGGAGTGCTGGGGAGATGATGTACCTGACGGCAAGCTCACGTCATTTCCCATGGCGGTCAAACGCCAGGACGACGAGACGGTCGTCTTTTCTTGGATCATCTGGCCATCACGCGATCAGAGAAACGAGGGCATGAAGAAAGTCATGGCCGATCCTCGCATGCAGCCGGAAACGAACCCCATGCCCTTTGATGGCAAGCGGATGATCTACGGCGGCTTTGAAATGATTGTGGAAGCTTGATTGTTGCCGGCGCTTTACAACTGGTGAAACACCCGAGCTTTGATTCAAGAACGCCTCCTCGGCCGCTTGGCGGCTGAGGACGTGTTCAACGCCACCGCGGCGCGAATGAGCGCCTTCAACGCCTTCTCATCAATCTTGTCGCCCTCGTGGATATCGATTGCCCGTCGGGTGTTGCCTTCTAGGCTGGAGTTGAAGAGGCCTGAAGGGTCCTCCAACGAAGCGCCCTTGGCGAAGGTCAACTTCACGACAGCCTTGTAAGTCTCGCCGGTGCAGATGATGCCGGCGTGCTCCCACACCGGGACCCCTCTCCACTTCCATTCCTCGACAACTTCGGGATCGGCCTGCTTCATGAGCATTCGGACTCGAGCAAGCGTCTCGCCGCGCCAATCATTCAGTTCCTTGATCCTTGCGTCGATCAGCCGAGAGGGAGAGTCTTTAGCGCCGTTCTTACTATTCATGATCGCTTTCTTCACGGTTGTTGTCGCTCACTCTCTCCTAAGCAGGAGCGAGCTTTGAATTGTTCCCGCGGATCGGTGCGGGCAATGCGGGACCAGGCCACGCCACCCGGTTTTCTTTGATCTCATTGAAAAACCACGCGTGAAAGCCGCGAGCCAACACCCACTCGATACGATCGCCGCGCCAAAAAATACGTCGCTTCTCGATGTCCACGCCCTTCATGTTGACGACATAGGCTCTCGCCCGCTTGAGGTCGGCTGCACAAATAGGCAGCGCACGGAGATCCTTGAGCCAACGCGCGAGGTTGGGGTGATCGAGAGTCGAGAACTCGGCCCCCATCCCTCTCGCACTCGACATATGTGGAAACAAGGCGATATCGGCAATTGATAGTGGTCCACTCACAAATTGCCGCTCGGCCAGTTCCTCGTTGAGGGCGTCATATACGATGCGAAGATCGGCACGCGCCGCTTCGATCAGACCGTCGGGCATTTTGTCCGATCGTTCGGCCCACTTCCAATAAGAGATGTCGACAAGAATCGGATCGACGAACGTGTCAGCGATACGTTCCCAGGCGCGCGCATGAACGCGCGCCGCCGGGTCATCGGGATAAACAGTTTTCGAAGGATAGCGATAATCCAGGTAAGCGACGATGTCGGAGGAATTTACAACAACAATGCCATCATCGACCAAGACCGGGACTTCGATGCGTCCATTAACGTCCTTAAGTGCCGCGTGGTTTGATTTGAGCAGACCATCAACGACTTCGTAATTTAGCGCCTTGTATTCCAATGTCATCCGCACCTTGCGCGCGAACGGACTGAACGCACTGTCGTACAGTTTTATCATGACACGCCTACCGCCGGTTCAAACAACGCCATACACCACCATCCTAACGAGCTTGATCGCAGCTACACCATTATCCGACCTGGGTCATTGCCGCATATATAGTGACACGATTGGCGCGCCCTCCTACTCTGGCACGAGCGGGGATCGCAGGGCGCGTTTGGACTCGGCAAGTCGTTTCAACTCAACTGCCGTCGGTATTATCTGCGGAATTGGGGCAGCCTTATTCTGGGCAATGGCATTTGCCGGCGTTCGCCACGGCTTGACCGTCGGGTTCACACCACTCGACCTCATGATTCATCGCTATCTCTGGTCCGGGATCGCATTTTTGCCGTTGGTCGCTCGGGGCGGCATGCGCGATCTCAACGGCATCGGTTGGGGTCGCGGAATTCTGTTGGCTATTCTCGGCGGGCCTTGCTTCGTGCTCATCAGCAATGCGGGTTTTTTGCTTGTACCGCTCGGTCATAGCGGTGTGATTCAGCCATCCTGCGCAACGCTCGGCGGACTGCTGATGGCGACGATCTGGCTGGGAGAGAAAATGACCGCGACGCGCGCAATTGGCGCGCTCATCATAGTCAGCAGACTATTGGCAATCGGCGCCGAGTCGGCAATTGCCATCGGCATTCACGGTGTCGCCGGAGATCTCATTTTTGTTCTCACCGGGCTCATGTTTGCCACCTTCGGGATACTGCTTCGGCTGTGGCGCATCTCCGCAGTGCCCGCCACCATGGTCATCAGCGTATTGTCGCTGGTCATTGTCCCGGTGGATTGGGCTCTCGGCGGTATCGACCGCATGATTACGCTGGGCTGAAGGGAAACCTTGCTGCAGGCCGTTTTGCAGGGTGTCCTGGCTGGTCCTGCTGCAATTTATCTGTTCGCTGAATCCGTCCATCTGCTGGGCGCGGGACGCGCGGCGGTCTTTCCTTCGCTGGTGCCGCCTTTTGTGCTGCTGGTTGGATGGCTGGCGCTCGGCGAGGCGCCGACGGCTCTGCAGTTAGCCGGCGTCATACTGGTGCTCTTCGGCTTTCGGCTCGCGCAAAGTACACCCAGGCGGTATCAGGCGTAGTCATCAGTTGGCAATGCTCGAATGCAAAAGTTCCCCGTGCAGGGGGCGTATGCTTTCGATTATGGAGGGCGCGGCGACTTTATTCGATCAATTTATCTGCCCGCAGCAACAAAGCCGCAGGAATAATCTGGTTCATTGATTTGGCAGTTTTGAGATTGACCGACAGCTTGAACGTACTCGGCTGTTCGATCGGTAGATCGGCCGGCTTCACGCCGCGCAGAACTTTGGCCACCATCCTTGCGCGTTGACGAAAAACCTCGATGAAGCTGGGCCCGTAGGCCAGCAACCCGCCCTCGTCCGCCGTTTCGGGCCATTGATAAATAGCAGGCAGCCGCAACTGAGTAGCCCGCTCAATGATA
>JANWKN010000038.1 GCA_025451355.1 Pseudolabrys sp.
GGCAACATCAACTTGGCGTCGCGGTGAGTCACTGCGTTGCCGAAAAACGGTTGATCGAACGAAGCAATGCAACTTCCGCAATTGACACGCTGACTTACAAATTCAAGTCATCGTTGCAGGACCAGGCTGAAAATCTCCGCTCGCAATTTTAAATATTCCCGAGTTTCGTATAATGCGGGCGGAGACGGGTTCGATGTCGGCTGGGTGACTTGCCAACCAGTGGTCGGACACGAGCCGGTACATCTCAAAGTGAAAATTGAGGCTTCGCGGTTTTGACAAGATCAAGGTCACTCCGCGATTTTGCGTGTTGCGCGGGGAGAGGAATTTACGCACAAAGAAAGGCGCTCTTTTGTTGGGGCACCCGTCCGATTGCATTCGGGGATCGATTTGGCTGAGACCATTAACGCGATCGTGGCAGCGCACCGGGCTGGGGCGGCAACGCCGGAAGAAACCGTCGCACGCAGCTTCGCCCGCATCCGCGCGCATGGCGATCCCGCCATCTTCATCAGTTTGCGGCCAGAAGCCGACGTGCTGGCCGAAGCCCGCGCGCTTGGCGTATCCGGCGATACCGCGCGGCCGTTGTACGGCGTCCCGGTTGCGGTGAAGGACAACATTGACGTCGCCGGTCTACCGACGACCGCGGCCTGTCCCGCTTTCAGCTATCAGCCGTCGGAGGATTCGACCGCGGTGGCGCAGTTGCGGGCGGCTGGCGCCATCGTTATCGGCAAGACCAATCTTGATCAGTTCGCCACCGGTCTGGTTGGCCTGCGCTCGCCCTATGGCGTTCCACGGAACCCGTTCAATTCAGATTTGATCCCTGGCGGATCAAGCTCCGGATCGGCGGTCGCCGTCGCTGCCGGTTTGGTGCCGCTCGCTCTTGGCACCGACACCGCCGGCTCAGGACGCGTACCGGCGGGTCTCAACAATATTGTCGGTCTGAAACCGAGCCTTGGCCTTGTCTCGACCTTTGGCGTGGTGCCGGCGTGCCGGACTCTCGACTGCGTGTCGGTATTCGCGCTCACAGTCGACGATGCCTGGACGGCACTTGGTGTCTTGGCAGGAGTGGATCGTGCCGATCCCTATTCACGCAGTCGGCCCCTTGGCAGAATCGGCGCGATGCCGCAGCACGTAAGGCTCGGCATCCCGCGCGCTGGCCAGCTCCTTTTTTTCGGCGACCGCCATTACGAAGCTGGGTACAACGCCGCGCTCGGGCGGCTGGCGCGGCTTGGCTGCGAACTTGTCGAGATCGATATCGAACCGTTTTATGAAACCGCGCGCCTTTTGTACGAAGGTCCGTGGGTCGCCGAGCGCACAATCGCCGCGCACGCGATACTGTCGTCCGATCCCGACGCCATTCATCCGGTGACACGCGAGATCATATTGAGCGGGCTGCGACCGACCGCGACCGACGCTTTTGCAGCGTTCTAAGCTCGAAACGTTGCGCCGCGTCGCCGATCAAGCTTTCAGCCAGATCGAGGTTTTGGCGCTGCCAACCGCTCCCACTGCCTATTCACTCAAGCAGCTTCTGGCGGATCCGATCCAGCTCAACAGTCGGCTCGGCACATACACAAATTTTGTCAATCTGCTCGATCTTTGCGGACTGGCGGTGCCGGCTTCGATGACCGAGGCCGGCGTGCCTTTCGGCATCACGCTGCTGGCGCCGGGCGGGGCTGATTCGCGGATTGCCGAGATCGGTCGCGTGTTCCATGCCGATACTGCATTGCCACTTGGCGCGCTCAAGTATCCGCAGGCACCGCTGGCGCCGCCTTCAATGTCGCCCGCCGATGGCGAGGTTGCGGTGGCGGTTGTTGGCGCTCATTTGTCCGGCCTGCCGCTGAATGGAGAGTTGCGCACGCTCGGTGGTCGCCTGCTCGAGGTCGCAAGAAGTGCGCCCGACTACAGGCTTTTTGAGCTGAGCGGTACGAAGCCGCCGAAGCCTGGCTTGTTGCGCGTGGGTGGCGGCGAAGGCGCAGCGATCGAGATTGAAGTCTGGGGGCTGCCAACGGAAGCCTTCGGCCGGCTCGTCGCTGCGGTTCCGATGCCCCTTTCGATCGGCACGATCAAGCTGTCCGATGGCCGCAGCGTGAAAGGTTTTCTGGTAGAGGCCGCTGCGACCGTCGGCGCGCGCGATATTTCGAGCTTTGGCGGCTGGCGCGCGTTCCTGGCGCGCGAGCAAATGCCGGCCTGACGCACGTTTAAAGGGACTCCGTGTAGGTCTCGTATTCGTCGCGTACGGTAACGATATGCGTATAAATCGCCGACGCGGCAATCGATTGTTCGCCACGCAAGATTGCCTGCACCACGCGATCGTGTTCGATGTGCGACTTGGCGAGCCGGCCAAGGTTGCGAAATTGCGCGCGGCGAAACGGCTGCACACGCGCCCGTGTAGATAGCGTGATCTCGGCAAGGTAGGTGTTGTGGGCGCCGGTATAAATAGTGCTGTGGAATGCCTCATTGACCTCGTGATAGCGCTGCGGGTCGCCACTCTGAATCATCACGCGCAACTCGTCGTGGATATCCTCGAGTGCGCGTCGCTCGACGCTGGTCATTCGCACCGCGGCAAAGCCGGAACAGAGTGCCTCGAGTTCAGCCATGGCTTCGAACATACCAGCAAGCTGCTCCGCACTTGGCCGCGCGACCACGGCGGCACGGTGAGCACGCACCTCCACTAGTCCGCTCGCCGCCAGCAAACGGATCGCTTCGCGTACCGGTGTCCGCGAAACACGAAACCGGTCCGCCAGCGTGATTTCGTCAAGCGGCGCACCGGGAAAAAGCGCGCCGCGGACGATCTCGTCGGCAAGCTGCAGGCGCAATTCTTCAGCGCGCGTTTTGCGTTCCCAGACGACAGGCCGCCCTTCCGGCAAAGACGCGGCCAGGGTCATGCGGACACCGTGAGTGCGGGCCTGGCCGCAGCCGCAGCGCCCGTCTGCTCCAGAGCGTACGCGACACGCAACGCGACATCTTCCCGCCAGGGCGCCGCGATGATCTGTACGCCGATCGGCAGCGGCTGTAAGGGCACCGGTACAGCCACCACCGGCAGGCCGATGAACGAGATCGGCTGCGTGTAGAGGCCTAGGTTCGGCCGCACCGGTAGTTCGACCCCGCCGAGTGTGAATGTCTGCTGGCCGATCTTCGGCGCGGAACAAGGCGTGGCCGGAGCCAAAATCGCATCGCAGGACTTGAACAGTTCAAGCACGCGGGTGCGGTACCAGCGGCGGAAATTCTGCGCCTTCACCACCAATGCCGATGGAATCATGGCACCGGCGAGCAAGCGATCGCGTACGGCCGGGTCGAATTCATCCGCCCGGTTGCGCAGACGATCGAGATGCAGCGCTGCACCTTCAGTAGCGGTGATCACATAGGCCGCGGCACGCGCCCGCCGCGCCTCGGGAATTTCGATCTCATTGTGCGCGCCGACCGCCTTGGCAATGTGGTCGAGTGCGGCAAGTGCTTCGGGGAAGGCGCCTTGCTGGAAATAGCCGCCCGCTACGGCGATGCGCAAACCCCCGAGGCCGCGCGCAAGCTCCGGCAATGCCGGCTCAATTGGACGATCTGCACAGGCCGCATCGTCAGGATCAGTGCCCTGCATCAAATCATACGACAGCGCAAGATCGCGCGTTGAGCGTGCGAACGGGCCGAGATGATCGAGGCTGGCGACGAAGGGAAAACTGCGCGCCCGCGACAACCGTCCATAGGTCGGTTTCAGGCCGAAAATTCCACACAGCGACGAGGGCACTCTGATTGAGCCGTTGGTGTCGGAACCGAGTGCAAGCGGTACCATGCCGCCGGCTACCGCGCTGCCGGAGCCGCCAGAGGAGCCCCCGGTCATGCGCGTCGGATCGTGCGGATTGCGCGAGGCGCCGTCGTGCACGTTCTCGCCGGTGAAGTCGTAGGCGTATTCGCCCATGTTGAGCGCACCGACCAGCACGGCGCCGGCCGCTTCCAGTTTTTCGATCAGCGGAGAATCGCGTTTCGCCGACGGATAAGTACGATTGATCTTCGAGCCAGCCACAGTCGCGATCCCTGCGACGTCGAATAGATTCTTGACAGCGAAAGGGACGCCCGCGAGGGGCCCAAAGTTTTGTTTGCTGGCTGCCGCGGCATCGACCGCCCTGGCGCGGGCACGCGCCCGTTCCGTGGTGATGGCGGTGAATGCGTTCAGCACCGGGTTGCGTCCGTTGATACGCGCGAGCGCGTCGTCGACGATCACTGTCGCGCTGATCTTTCCCGACGCAACTGCCGCGGCGATCTCACTCGCGGTCAACCACGAGGTGTCGAGCCGCGCGGGCTCAGGCCGTAAAAATGGGCGCAGGTTCGGCATCGTCCGGCAATTCAAATTCGGCAACCAGCGCCGCGTGCTTGAGCGTAACGTCGAGATTGGTTCTCACCGCCGGCAACCAGTGCGTTTTCATCGGCAGCCCAAGCGTCCGTGCTGACGCGGCAATGAAATCGTCGAGTGGATCGGGATTGGCCATGCGCTTTGCTCGCTATAGTGGCGGATGCGGGATTGCGGTCAGCAGGTCGCGGGTATAGGCCGCTTGCGGTGCCACCAGAACCTGGTCGGTCGGCCCTTGCTCCACGATCTGCCCCGTTTGCATGACGATGACGCGGTCGCACAAAAGTCGCACAACGTTGAGGTCGTGGGAAACGAAGAGATAGCTCATACCCAGCGAATCCTTGAGATCCTGCAGGAGGTTGAGCACCACCGCCTGCACCGAGACATCGAGCGCGGCGGTCGGCTCGTCGAGAACGATGAGGTCCGGCTTGAGCGCGATGGCGCGAGCGATGCCGACACGCGCCTTCTGCCCGCCGGACAACTGATGCGGAAACCGGTCGAGCAGTTCCACTGGCAGGCCGACCTGCCGCGCTAATTCCTCGCAGCGTTCACGCACGAAAGCCCTTTCGCCATTGCCGAGGCGCAGGATCGGATCGGCGATGGCGCGCGCTGCGGTGAAGCGCGGATTGAGACTGTCGGTTGGGTCCTGAAACACCATCTGGATACGTTTGCGCAGTGGCAGCGTAGCGAATTTGCGTGCCGGTATTTCGCCGATGTCTTCGCCGTCGAACATGATGGTGCCGGCAGTTTTGTCGATCAGCCGCATCACCATCATCGACGTGGTAGATTTGCCGCAGCCTGACTCACCGACGAGCCCGACGCTTTCGCCGCGGTCAACCGTGAAGCTGATGCCGTCGACGGCGCGGAAATTCTCCGGCTCAACCGCGGGCCTCGGCCCGAACAGTTTCGTGAGCGTGCCGCGGGCGTCGTTGCGCGGATATTCCTTGACCAGCTTTTCGACGACCAGAAGGGGTTTGGCCGCGTGGCGGTCGGTATGACCGATCGGCCTGGCGCTTTTTGCCTCTTCCTCAGGCAGAAGATCACGCAGCGTCACGCCGGGGCGGGGCGTTGCCCGCATCAGCTTTCGTGTGTAACGGTGCGAAGGCGCTTTGAAGATTCTTTCCGCCTGGGCGGTTTCAACAACGTGGCCTTTTTCCATCACCACGATGCGGTCGCAATAGGCCGCGGCCAGACCCAGATCGTGAGTGATGAGGATCATCGACATGCCGCGTTCGCGGGTGAGATCCACCGTGAGATCCATCACCGCTTTCTGAGTGGTGACGTCGAGCCCGGTTGTAGGTTCGTCGGCGATGAGCAGCTGCGGTTTGCAGGCGAGCGCCAACGCGATGACCACGCGTTGGCACATACCGCCGGACAGCTCGAACGGATAGGCGTGGTAGCGCTCGCGGGGCCGCGCGATGCGCACATGCTCGAGCATTTCGATCGCCTTCTCACTCACGAGACCGCTGTCCACTTGCGCGTGCTGGTGCAGTACGTCCTCGATCTGGCGACCGATCTTGCGGATCGGGTTGAGCGCCAGCCGAGGCGACTGGAAAATCATCGACATTTCGCGGCCGCGTAAATCGCGAATTTCATTTTCCGGCATGGCACGCAAATCGATGCCGCTGAACATCACCGTGCCGTCGGTAATGCGACCAGCGCGATCGAGAATGCGCATCACTGCGTAGGAAGTGACTGATTTTCCGGAGCCGGATTCGCCGACGATCGCAAGTGACTCACCTTTGGCAACGGAAATATTGATGTGCTGTACCGCGCGCACGATGCCGCGCCGCGTGACGAATTCGACGGTCAAATCCTGCACGTCAAGCAGCGGCAGGCTCTTGTCGGAGTTGCGCAAAAGTTCTTCGGTTTTCGTCGGCTTCTTCTTAGCCATGGCTCAGGTCCGCCGCTGTGGATCGACGAGGTCGCGCAAGCCGTCGCCCAAAAGATTGAAGCAGAACACCGCGATCATCAGCGCCGCGCCGGGAAACAGGGCGATCCACCATTCGCCGGAAATGATGTTTCCGGCGCCTTCGGCCACCATGATCCCCCACTCAGGCGTCGGCGGTCGCACGCCGAGGCCGATGAAAGAGAGACCCGCGGCGTTGAGGATTGCATAGCCCATGGTGAGTGAGATCTGCACCATCATGATCGGCATGATGTTGGGCAGGATGTGCATCAACAGGATGCGGAAATCGCCGTTGCCGGACAGCCGCGCTGCCTGCACGAAACCAGCGTCGCGCCGCACATTCGCTTCGGCGCGGGCCACGCGCACGTAAAGCGGGAAATTGACGATCGCAGTGGCGAGCACAATGTTGGTCACTGTATTGCCGAGCGCGGCGACGATGCCCATGGCGAGCACAAACAGCGGGAAGGCCATGATGGTATCGGAGATGCGGCCGACGATGCGGTCAGTCCAGCCGCCGAAGAAACCGGCTGCGATTCCGGCGAACCCGCCCATGGCGAATACCAGCATGACGGAGCTGATGGCGATGGTGAAATCGAGGCGCGTCGCCACGATCACGCGGCTGAAGATGTCGCGGCCGAGCTGGTCGGTGCCGAACCAGTGCTTGAACGATGGTGAAGCAAGCGTTGCCGACGTGTCGCTCGCCAGCGGATCGTACGGCACGACGTAGGGACCGATCAGCGCGCAAAGTGCAATCAGGATAAACAGGCCAAAGGCAGCTCCGGTGACCGGATTTTCAGCAACCACATAGCGCGCGTGCCGGAAAATAGAATTGCTCTGCGCCTTTGCCGCGGCCGCCCCATGTGGACTGAGCGAGATGTCGGTCATGTCTCGAGTCTCACGCGTGGATCGATGATGCCGTACAGAACGTCAATGATCAGATTCAGCAGTACATAGAGGATCGCCATCGCGAGGACGAAGCCCTGCACCGGCGCGAAGTCGGAGGCGATCAGTGCCTCGACCGCGTAAGAGCCAATGCCCGGCCAGGCAAAGACTTTTTCCACCAGCACGTTTGCGCCGAGCAGAAAAGAAAACACCATGCCGAGTGTGGTGACCACCGGCAGCATGGCATTGCGGAACGCGTAAGTGAGGATGACGGTGCGGCTGTCGAGGCCGCTGGCACTCGCGGTGCGCACGAAATCGGAGGCAAGCACGGCAAGCATCGAGGCGCGCGTCATGCGTGTGATCGGCGCAAGCGAGAAGATGCAGAGCGTGAGGCCGGGGAGCAGTAACTGACTCAATGCGGCGCGGAAGGTCGAGAGATCGCGGTTGAGCAGACTGTCGACGAGATAGAAGCCAGTGATCTGCGGCGGTGGCGAGAAGAATACGTCAAGGCGACCGAGCGGCGCCGGCGACCAGCCGAGCAGGAAATAGAACACATAAACCAGCAACAGACCGGTGAAGAACACCGGCAGCGACACGCCGGCAGTCGCCACCACGCGGCAGGTGTGATCGATCCACGAGCCCTGCTTCACCGCGGCGAGAATGCCCAACGGCACGGCAATCGACATCGATAAGATGAGACCGAACAGAGTGAGTTCGGCCGAGGCGGGCAGCCTGTTCTTGATTTCGGTGAGCACCGGCTGTCCGGTGGTGAGCGAATTGCCGAGGTTAAGATGGCCGAGATCGGCGACGTAGCGGCCGAACTGAACGATCAATGGCTTGTCGAGGCCGAGCTTGACGCGGATCTGCTCGATCGCCTGTTTGTCCGCGGCGGGGCCTGCGAAATAAGCCGCTGGATCGCCGGGCAGGGCGCGCGTCAGCAGAAAGGTGATGATGACCACCCCGATCAGATTCGGGATGACCAGCATCATGCGCCTTGAAATCAAGGTAAGCATTCGAGTTCTCCGCCGTCACATGCCTGATCAACCCTTCGCCAGCGTGCGGTAGTCGAGCCGACGATGGAACCAATAGGCGTAGCCGGACACGTTCTTCTGCATCGCGACGTTCACATAGGGCTGGTAGAGCGGCACGCGCGGCATGTCGGCGTATGCGGTGTCGACAAAACCTTTGACGTCCATATCGTAGGTTGCGTTGTCACCGGTTGCCGCTGCGTTGACTGCGCCATCGATGAAGTCATCTGTGGTCTTCGACTGGTAGCTCATCGTGTTGAAGATCGAATTTTTGCCGTGGTAGCACCAGATGAAGAAATACTCCGGGTAATCGAGCCAGCCGGAGAAAACATTGGTGTAGAGCGGCAGCGTCTTCTTATTGAGCTCGGTGCGCCAGTTGGCGCCAGGCACCTTGTTGATCGTGGTGCGGATACCGATTTGCGCAAGGCTCTCCTGCGTCAATACGCAAAGCGGCTCGTTGACGCCGGCGAAGCCGAGATCGAATGACAGCGTGGTGTCGAAACCATTGGGATAACCAGCTTCCGCCATCAGTGCCTTCGCTTTGGCGATGTCGGTGTTGTATTTGTGCGGTTGCGGCCAGGCTACCTCCGTCGGCGCATCGGGTACGGCGCCAAACAATGGCTTGGCCAGGCCGAACAGTACTGCGTCCATGATCTTCTGGTACGGGATGGCGTATGCCACCGCCTGGCGGACCTTGATATTGTCGAACGGCGGGTTTTTCACGTTCATGCCGATGTATTGGATGCCGTTCGAGTATGGCGTCGAAACGATCGTGAGCTTGCCGTCCTGTTTGAGCTCGACGAAATCCTTGTTTGGCAGATCGTAGGAAATGTCGGCGTCGCCACGTTCGAGCAGCGCACGCCGGTTGCCGGCCGACGGCACCATGCGCCAGATGATCTTCTTCGTCTTCGGCAGCGGACCGCCCATCCACGCGTCGTTGCGCTCAAGCACGACTTCGGTGCCGGCGACCCAGCTGGCCACCTTGTAAGCGCCGCTGCCGGCGGTGTTCTGCTTGGTGAACTCCATTCCCCACGGATCCTTTTCGGTGGCATGCTTCTTCACGAGCTCAGAATTGACGACGCACGGCACGATCACCGCGAGATCGGGCACGGTAAGCCGGTCCTTGCGCGCGAAATCAACGCGGAAGGTGTTGTCGTCGACTGCGACGAACTGCTCGGGCTTGGTGAGCGAACCCGCGCCCATCTGAAACGTCGGGAAGCCGCCGACGCTAACCGCGCGATCGAGCGACCACTTCACGTCCTTAGCGGTAACCGGTGTGCCGTCCTGGAAGGTCGCCTTCTTTTTCAGTTTGAAGGTGACGGACATGTCGCCGATGTTCATGTCTTCGGCGAGCTCGGGCTTGAACTTATTCTTGTCGTAATAAGGCTGGCCGTTTGAACCGGTCTTCATCTCGTGGCTGATGAGGCGGTCGTAGCAGTTCCACGACACTTCATAGCCGGGCACGTTGGTGCCGACGCCGTGAATGTCGAGATTGTTGGGGCCGCTCTCCGAAACGATTAGCAGAGTCTCCTGGCGCGACTGCGCCTTGGCTGGCGAGAACACCGCCGGCGCGGACACTGCAGTGCTCGCTGCCAGGGCCGATGCGGATTTCAGAAAGTCGCGACGTTTCATCGAAGCCTCCCCCGATATGCGCTGAGAGGCTTTCCGCAAGGCTCGTGCCAGATTTCGTGGCGGTGCACAATTTCGCTAAGCGATTGGTCCGACGTAGAAATATCTGGATCAGGCAGGGCAGCGCACGGGGGAAGGTAGTCCGAATTGCATACAATAGGCCAAAAGCGCCCAAGTTTTAGGCATCGGGCTGTTTTGCCCGCCTAGGGCAAACGTCAAAAAGGGAATTTAACTCCTGCAGCCCGTTTGCCAAAAAATCGATGACGCCGAGATTGGTTCAAGTTACCGAAATTTCTTGCGCAATTTCAAAAGCGCTTTCTGAAAAAAGAACTTCGAGGAGCAGGTGTCGACATCGGCTGCGACATTCGACACGTTGCGGATCGACATGATTGTCCGATTGATCAACATGGGAGATCAAACGAGATCTCAAAATCGGACCTTCGTGGTCCGGTATGAACCGGCAATCAACCGGTGGTTCAAGAGATCTAACCGGGTATTCGCGCAAACCCTAGGTAACGCCCGCTGTTGACACTTGCCGGACATTGCAACTGCATCGGCGAATGTCCATGTTTCGAGGCACGCCATGAATAACATGCTCGCAATGTCGGCGCGATTGATCTCGGGGGCAATTGTAGCGCTGACTCTGGCGCTGTCAGCGTCCGCAGAAGTCCGGCCATTTCCGCCAGGTTTTCATACCGAAAGCATCAAAACAGACGGGGCGACGATCTACGTCCGGGTCGGTGGTAAAGGGCCTGCGGTCGTGATGCTGCACGGCTTCGGCGATACGGGCGATATGTGGGCTCCATTGGCAGCGGCACTCGCGAAGGATCACACAGTCATCGTTCCAGACCTTCGTGGCATGGGTCTGTCGTCTTATCCAGACTCCGGTTACGACAAGAAAACCCAGGCGCAGGACATTGTCCGCGTGATGGACAAGCTCAATGTCCAGAAAGCTGATCTCGTCACGCATGATATCGGCAACATGGTTGGCTACGCACTCGCCGCCCAATACCCGGATCGCATTACCCGATGGGCCGTCATCGATGCGCCACTGCCGGGTATTGGTCCGTGGGACGAAATACTGAAAAGCCCAATGTTGTGGCATTTCAATTTTCGCGGGCCTGACGTGGACCGGCTGGTGAAAGGCCGCGAGCGCATTTATCTCGACCGCTTCTGGAATGAGTTGTCGGCGAACCCCAAAGCGATCGACGAGGCGACACGCCAACACTACGCCAAAATTTATGCGCGGCCCGGAGCGATGCACGCCGCGTTCAATCAGTTTGCCGCGTTTTCGCAAGACGCATCCGACAACAAGGCGTTTGCGGCCAAAGCCAAGCTGACTATGCCGATTTTGGCGCTGGGCGCGGAGAAGTCGTTCGGAACGCAGCAAGCCGAAATCATGCGTGAGGTAGGCACCAATGTTGAAGGGGGCATTATCGCCAATTCCGGACACTGGATCATGGAAGAGCAGCCGGATGCGACGGTGAAAACGGTCCGTGATTTCCTCACGAAGAGTCCGAAAGGATAAGCCATGAAGCGCAAAGGCAAGCTGACGATTGCGATTGCCACCGTGGTCCTTGCCCTCTTGGGAGGCGCGGCCGTTTACGGGCA
>JANWKN010000039.1 GCA_025451355.1 Pseudolabrys sp.
CATCGAACACCTTATTGGAGTATTCGCTAACTGGTGTGTCGTTCCGAGTCAAAATAAAAACGCTCTTTAAAAAAGTTCTAAACTATTGCGTCTGCGATGTTTTTCCGGCCGCGCGAGAGGCTGATCCTGGTCACAAAATTGTTGAAGCTGGACATTCTTTGAGTGCTCCGGCGCCATTACCGCAACGCACTACATATGCAGCAATTGAATGCGGCGCCGGCCGCAATTATCGCTGAAGCGTCGCACCCACTGGCGCCATCTCAAGGCCGACGACCCCGCTCCTCGCAATCGCGTTCTGCAAAAAGCCGGATGCACGAATGTCGTCGATGAAGGTGTTAATGGTCCCGAGTACCTGCGGCTTTCCCTTGGCGACGGCGATCGTTTGCGTCACGCCGAACAGATTATCGGGCAGAATACGGTAGCCTGGCATTTCCTTCAGTAAATTGGTGAGACGCTGGCGGTTGGCCCCGAAAGCGTCGATCTCTCCCGCTAAAAGCCGACGCTTCGCATCGGCCGGGGTATTGTCGGTTTCGACCAGAGTCGCCTGCTTCAAATTGCGTGCAAGATAGAGGGTAATCGAATCGCTCTTCCCGCCGGCGATGCGTCGTCCTGGTGCATCGATATCGATAACCGCACGGATGGGGGAACTGTCCGGTACGATGAACGACTGTTGCACCAACATGTAGGTTTGCGAGAATTCGACTGTTCCAACCCGCTCCGGGGCATACGCCACGAACCCGATGTCGGCGTCGCCTTTGGTTACGGCCTCGATCACGGCTGGAGGATTCGGCAGTGGCATGAATTCGAGGGGTACGTTGCGTCGTCGCGCCAGTTCGCGTGCGAGATCGGCAGATGCACCACGAATTTCGCCGCTGACGGGGTCGCGTACCGACTGCGCTGGATTGTTCGCAAGGTAGGCCGCGCGCAACGTGCCGCCGGGTGCGATATCTTCGGCAAAGGCGAGCGAAGAGAATAGCAATAATGCGGAAGAGATCAGCCAGCGATGGCGGTGCATGATTTGTTCCTTCTTCAGCAAGCACAGCATATCGCAACTCGCTAGTCATGCTGCGCAATTGCTTCCGCGATCGCGACCGTCCGCCGCGCCATGTCGGCATGCAGTCGCTCTACCATGCGACCGTCGATCGACACGACACCCTTACCTTTGTTCTCCGGCAGATCGAATGCCACGATCATCTTGCGAGCCTGCTCGATCTCAGCCTGCGAAGGCGAGAAAGCCTTGTTGCACAGTTCAATCTGGCTGGGATGAATGAGTGTCTTGCCGTCGAATCCAAGTTCAACACCCTGGGCACACTCGCTGACAAAGCCATCGGCGTTTCCGATGTCATTGTAGACGCCGTCGAGAATGTCGACGCCGTAGATGCGCGCGGCCGCAACGCACATCGACAGCCAGGTTAACATCGGGGCCCTGCCGGGTACGAGGCGCGCGCGGGTATCCTTGGCAAGATCGTTTGTGCCCATTACGAAGCCGGACAGCCGTGTCTCTGAATCGCTTGCCGCCGCAGCGATTCGGAGGACGTTGAAAATCGCGAGCGGCGTCTCGATCATCGCCCATACCCTCGTTTTATGTTGGGTACCCATGTCGAGCAGACGGCGACCGATCAGTTCCAGGGTATCCGGACTCGATACTTTCGGAACCAGGATCGCATCCGGCTCGGCGTGTGCCGCAGCGGCCAGGTCGTCGGCATGCCAGGGCGTATCCACACTGTTTACGCGAATGAAGACTTCACGCTTGCCGAAGCCGCCGGTTTTCACCGCGTCAGTCACCTTCTGGCGCGCATCCTCCTTGGCTTCAGGCGCAACCGAATCCTCGAGGTCGAGAATTATGCCATCGACGGACAACGTCTTTGCCTTTTCGAGCGCACGGACATTCGAGCCCGGCATGTAAAGGACACTGCGGCGCGGACGCACATTCATTCGTAGGCCTCCATTGCGACCAAGACTACCGTCCGCATGACGTCGATGCCACTGCCACCTTTCCGCCGGTTGCCAATGGCGGCGCAGCCGTGATTGTGTGAGGGACAACTCACAGGTTTTCACGAACGGCCGCCATGCCATTTCCGCAGCAATTGATCGACGGATATCGCGCCTTCCTCATTGGCCGGCTGCGCCACGAACAAGACCGCTATCGGGGCCTTGGCGAAAGCGGACAATCGCCGCAGACCATGGTCATCGGCTGTTGCGACTCCCGCGTGTCGCCTGAAGTCATTTTTGACGCGAGGCCGGGCGAACTTTTCGTCGTCCGAAACGTGGCGAACATCGTGCCGCCTTTCGCGCCGGACGGACGCGCCCATGGCGTATCGGCAGCGCTCGAATTCGGCGTGGGTGCACTGAAGGTTAAGCACATCGTCGTGCTCGGGCACGCGCAATGCGGCGGGGTGAAGGCTTTCGCCGAAGACGCCGAACCGATCTCGCCCGGCGATTTCATCGGCAACTGGATGAAACTGATGTCGCCGGCGGCAGAAAAGCTGGGACCGCGTGGCGCACTTTCACACGACGAATATCTAATGCGGCTTGAGCAGGCAAACGTCGTCAATAGCATGGACAACCTGATGACGTTTCCGCGCCTCCGCATTTTGATCGAGCGCGGACAGGTCGTGGTGCATGGCGCGTACTTTGGGGTCGCGACGGGCCAACTTTCGATCCGCGACCCGGCGACAGAGCAGTTTGTGCAGGTCGCCGCCGATGATTATGCGCGGATGTTCGCCCAGTCTCGCTTCTGACCGCTTGCCTACGTGATCAAATGGCTTACGCCGCCCGGCGCTTGGCCTGGATGAGCTTGCGATTGATAAGGCACTCGGCGATCTGCACCGCGTTTAGTGCGGCACCTTTGCGCAGATTGTCCGACACAATCCACATCTGCAGCCCGTTCTCGATCGTCGCGTCCTCTCGGATGCGGCTTATGTAAGTCGCGTCTTCACCGACGCACTCATAAGGAGTGACGTAGCCACCCGGCTCACGCTTGTCGATCACGAGGCAACCCGGCGCGTTGCGCAGGATCTCGCGCGCTTCGTCGGCCGTGATCGGGTTCTCGAACTCGATATCGACAGCCTCTGAATGACCAACGAATACCGGGACACGGACGCAAGTGGCGGTAAGCTTGATTTTTGGATCGAGAATTTTCTTGGTCTCGACCACCATCTTCCACTCTTCCTTGGTGTAGCCGTCCTCCATGAAGACATCAATTTCCGGAATTACGTTGAACGCGATCCGCTTGGAAAACGTCTTTGTCTGGACCTCATCAAGCGTGAAAACGGCCTTGCTCTGCGAGAACAACTCGTCCATCGCGTCCTTGCCGGCGCCCGATACAGATTGATAGGTCGCCACGACGACACGCTTAATTTTCGCCTTGTCGTGCAGCGGCTTGAGCGCCACCACAAGCTGTGCGGTCGAGCAGTTTGGATTGGCAATGATGTTCTTTTTGGTGAAACCAGCGACAGCGGCCGCGTTCACCTCCGGTACGATCAGCGGCACGTCGGGGTCCATGCGCCATGCCGACGAATTGTCGATTACGACCGCGCCCTGGGCAGCGATCTTCGGTGACCACTCCTTCGACACCGCACCACCCGCCGACATCAGACAAATGTCGACGTCGGAAAAGTCGAAATGGTCGAGCGCCTTCACTTTCAGTGTCTTGTCGCCGAACGAGCACTCAACGCCCTGGCTCCGGCGCGATGCAACTGCAACGACTTCGTCGGCGGGGAAATTCCGCTCAGCCAGAATATCGAGCATCTCCCGCCCGACATTGCCGGTAGCACCCACCACGGCGACCTTGTAACCCATTGTTAACGCTCCGGATTAGATTCCGCCCGGTGGCTCGTTCAGGGCAACCGGATTGCAGCGCTTCTAAGCGAGAACAGCTTCCAACACAACGGCACACCGCAGATGACTTCGCATGCATCCGGCGCTCCGCTCATGGCGTGAAGAACTGCCCTCCAGCACTGTACACCTGCTCGCATATCTGGGTGCTGTTGCAACGCTTTCCATGGCATCCGCGCATTTTTCCCGATCGCCAAAAGTGATGGATGCCATCACATCGGTGCATCAAGCGACTTGGGTCGATATCGCGCGGCCGTTCGCCGCTTTCGCGCTGTCGATCCCGGAAGCTGCCGATGTGCCCGCGAGCTACGCGATCCGGCGCCACGTCGAAGGCAACGGCCGCAAGGATATTATCACGTTGGGCGAACCCGACAGCATGGCACCCCTGTTGCAACCCAGCCACAGGGCGGCTTTTGGATGAACCCGGCCTATCGCGTGCCGGTCGACAAACTTCCATTCAGGGATCGCTTCACCAGCCAGGAAAACGCGACCAGCACACCGATCAGCGAGATGGTCGTGAATTCGCTGATCACCAGCCACCGCGATAGCGCCAAGATCAATACCGGCAAGGTCACCGTCAGTGGGATGGCGTGGGATGGCGGCTATGGCGTGAACTCGGTGCAGGTATCCACCGATGGCGGCAAGAGTTGGACCTCGGCCAAGCTGGGGCAAGACCTCGGCCGCTTTGCGTTCCGTCCATGGAGCTTCGACTTCACTGCAAAGAAGGGCAAGAACACGGTGATGGTGAACGCCACCAACAAGCTTGGCCAGAGCCAGACGTCCGAGTTGATTTTCAACCCAGCCGGCTACCACAACAATGTGATGCAAAACATTACATTGAACGCATAAGGGAGGGGATCATGCGAACGTTGTTGATTGCAGCTACCGCCGCGTTGATCGCGCTTCCCGCCAGTGCCGACGAAAAGCCGGTGCAGCTGAAAAGTGCGCAGGGGCTCGACAAGGTAGAGGCGAATTGCCAAGCCTGCCACAGTCTCGACTACATCCCAATGAACTCGCCATTTCCCAACGCGGCTTTGTGGGACGCCGAGATCACAAAAATGATCAAGGCGTATGGCGCGCCGATCGATGACGCCGACGCAAAGGCGATCGCCGAATACCTGAAGAAAAACTACGGCAGCTAGCGGCCCTTTCGCCTCTTTGACAGCAAAAGGCCTCGTCGGCGCGGCGGGACCTTTATTTCAAGTTTACGAACATTTGCTTCCATTCGGGCCTATTCCGGGAAACGGAACCCCGCTAGACTGCGTTAAATAAGTTGAACAACAAGGCAAGGGTCGAGGATTCCATGAAATTGAAAGTCGTTACCGCAGCGATCGCGCTGATCGGAGCCTTGGCCCTTCCAACCGTGCAAGCGGGTGCCCAGACGAACCAGGCGAAGAAGCGGACCGTGGTCTACAACAACCGCGATAATACGGTTCAGATCAGTCGCGACGAAGACGGGCGGACGCGCACCCGCGTCATCATCCAGAGGCGGTCGTTCCTCGATCCCGGAACGGAAACTTTCCCGGGAGAGCGGGTTGGCAATACCGGTTACGTGCAAACTCCGACTCAGACCGCGGGCAGCGTGATCAACAATACGTCGGCCGGTCTGTCGAATACCCAGTCAGCGCTTCCCGGACCCTTCACTTTGCCGAGCAAAAATAATCCGTGGCTGCAATATTGAGCGCCGGACATGTTATGAAAGGGAACGCGGCCGAGTGGCCGCGTTTTGCTCGTCGGGCCCGACGTCTTTCAAGCGGCGAGCTTTTCAAGTTCGGACAAAATCGCAGCGCCCATGCCAGAGGTTGAAACGACCTCGGTGCCCTCCGATTTGATATCGGCGGTTCGCAAGCCTTTCGCCAGCGTGGCGGAAATTGCCTGATCGATCCAGTCAGCCTGCTTTCCAAGATTAAATGAATACCGAAGCGCCATGCCGAACGACGCGATCATGGCGATAGGATTGGCGATGCCCTTGCCCGCGATATCAGGGGCCGAGCCATGCACCGGTTCATAAAGCGCCTTGCGCTTACGAGTCTTCGGATCAACCTCGCCAAGGGAGGCGGAAGGCAGCATGCCGAGCGAGCCGGTCAGAGTCGCAGCAATATCGGAAAGCACATCGCCGAAAAGGTTGTCGGTGACGATGACGTCGAACTGTTTGGGCCAACGTACCAACTGCATGCCGCCAGCGTCGGCCAGCATATGATCGAGTTGCACGTCCTTGAACTCGCGCGTGTGCATCTGTGTCATCACCTCATTCCAAAGCACGCCTGTTTTCATGACGTTGCGCTTTTCCATCGACGTGACCTTGTTACGCCGCTTGCGCGCGAGTTCGCATGCGACGCGGCCGATCCGCTCGATTTCGTAGGTGTCGTAGACCTGCGTATCAATCGCCCGCTTCTGGCCGTTGCCGAGATCGGTAATTGTCTTCGGCTCGCCGAAGTAAACGCCGCCGGTCAATTCGCGCAGAATGATGATGTCGAGCCCTTCGACCACATCGCGCTTGAGTGAAGAAGAATCCGCCAAAGCGGGGTAGACGATCGCCGGACGGATATTGGCAAACAGGGCGAGGTCCTTGCGCAAGCGCAGCAGCCCAGCCTCGGGACGCACGTCGTAAGTGACTTTGTCCCATTTCGGTCCGCCGACGGCGCCGAAAATGATTGCGTCCACGGCTTTGGCTTTCTCCACCGTGGCATCGGTGACCGCAACGCCGTGCGCGTCGTAACAGCAGCCGCCGACCAAAGCCTCTTCGGTATTGAACCTCTCGGGGCCAGTTTTGTTGAATAATTCGATGACACGCTTCACCTCGGCGATCACTTCGGGGCCGATGCCGTCGCCGGGAAGTAGAAGAAGATTGTGGGTCGCCATGTACGCCTCGCCGTTACAGACATGCGGATTGCTAAAGCCTCGGCCCGGGCTTGGCAACCTGCCTTGTATGTGCCGACATTGCACCTTTGCTGCCGTGAGGACGGGCCGTGACACATAGGGCAAAGGTCATCATCGTTGGAGCAGGCTTTGGCGGTCTCGAGTGCGCTAAAGCGCTAGAACGGGCTGAAGCCGATGTGACTGTGATCGACCGGGAAAATCACCATTGCTTCCAGCCGCTTCTGTATCAGGTGGCGACAGCAGCACTGTCACCGGCGGACATTGCCTGGCCGATCCGGCACATTTTGCGTCCACAGCGCAACGCTACGGTCCTGATGGAAGAGGTGCGCGGCGTCAGCCCGCAGAAAAAATGCGTGCACACGCAATTCGGCGATATCGCCTACGACTATCTGGTGATCGCGACCGGCTCCACTCATTCGTATTTCGGTCACGATGAATGGTCGCGCTATGCGCCCGGCTTGAAGCGAATCGAGGATGCCACGCGGGTCCGTCGCAGCATCCTGATTGCCTTCGAGCGAGCGGAAGTCGTGCCCGATCAGGACGAACAGCGCCGCCTGCTGACCTTTGTGATCGTGGGCGGGGGTGCCACCGGCGTCGAGATGGCCGGCGCGATTGCCGAAGTTGCACGTCAAACGCTCGCCGCCGATTTCCGCCGCATCGATCCGCGCTCTGCGCACATCATCTTGATCGAGGCAGGGCCACGATTGCTGCCGACGTTCCCGCTCGGGCTCTCGGAATATGCGCTGAAAACGTTGAGTCGCGTGGGCGTCGAGGTGAAGACAGAAACGCTGGTCACGAAGTGTGATGCGAACGGCGTCGATCTCAAGGACGGACGCATCGATGCCGGCACCGTCATCTGGGCGGCCGGCGTGACGGCTTCTCCGGCGGTGCGCTGGCTCAATGCCGAGGCGGACCGCGCCGGCCGCGTCAAGGTCGGCTCCGATCTCTCGCTGTCGGGGTATCCCGAGATCTTCGTTGTCGGCGATACGGCCGCGGTTACCGACAAGGGCGGTCAGCCAGTGCCGGGCATTGCTCCAGCTGCCAAACAGATGGGGACATACGTCGGCAAGCTGATCTCGGCGCGCATCGCCGGCCGTGAGTGGAAAAAGCCCTTTCGCTACATGCATCTTGGCGACCTGGCCACGATCGGTCGGCGCGCCGCGGTGGTGAAACTCGGGCCACTGGAATTGAAAGGCTTCATCGGCTGGGTGTTCTGGAGCATTGCGCACATTTATTTTCTGATCGGCCTGCGCAACCGCTTCGTCGTCGCGTTCAACTGGTTCTGGGATTACCTGACTTTCCAGCGCGGTGCGCGATTGATCACAGATCCGCCCGACGTTGGAGGATCTGGACGTGACGCCAAGGTGTAGCGGAGTACAAACACAAATCGGGAGGCAAACATCAATAAACGGCACCGGAGTACTACCTGCTGCATTCGCCGCGACGTTCTTGTCCGGCATGGCGACTATTTCCTGCGATGCCGAACTCGACCCAAAAGCCGTCGTGTTCAAGTTGCCCGATCAGATCAACTGGGGCCCGGTCACTCCGAGTGGCAATCAGCAGACAATCCTGTTCGGACATCCCACAAAGCCCGGTCTCTACGGCGTCATGACGAAATGGCTGGCCGGCAATCAGCATTTCCATCCCAACGATCGGTTCATCACCGTGCTGTCCGGAACATGGTGGGTGGGCAGTGGACCTGATTTTGATCCAAACGCCAGCGTCCCCATGCCGGCCGGCGCGTTCGTCACCCATTACGGAAAGCAAGTGCACTGGGACGGCGCCGACGCGGTTCTGCTGATCGTCGGCGAAGGCCCGGCCACGATAACCCCTTTCGTGCCGGCAACGCCTACAGGCCGCTGAACCAGTTGTAGCCCTTGTCTTCCCAGTAGCCGCCCTTGTCGATGTTGGTGACTTCCATCGCCACCACATACTTCGGATTTTTGAATCCCAATTTGGTCGGCATGCGGATCTTCATCGGATATCCGTAGGCGCGTGGCAGGATCCGATTTGCGAACTTGAATGTCATCTGCGTCTGCGGATGCAGCGCCGTCGGCATATCGATCGTGTTGGTATAGCCTTCCGCGCACTTGAACCAGATGTATTTCGCGCGGGTGTCGGCGCCGATGCGTTTGAGGAATTCCGCCAGCGGCGTGCCTTGCCAGGAGCCGATCGCGCTCCAGCCCTCGACGCAGATGTGACGGGTAATCTGCGAGACCTCAGGCAGGGCGTACAATTCGTCGAGCGTCCATGGCTTCTTGTTTTCGACGAGACCGGCGACTTCCAGCTTGTAGGTTTTGCCGTCCACTTCCGGCGCCTCATCCTCGTCGTAGTAGGCGTTGAAGGGGAAAGGTTTCGTAATTGCGCTTTCGGGATAAGTCGGTGCGAGCTTCGTAGGGCTGAACAGCGCGGCCTGAACGCCATCGTTGAATTCCGAAATCTTGCGCAGAGTACCTTCGGCAGTTTCTCCATCGATAATGTCGCAACCGGTCAGGAAGGTCAGTGCGCCAAGACTAGCCGCACCCCGCAGGAAACCACGCCGACTGGCGTCCGGCATCAGCTTCGTCGCGTCTTTGATCAGGAGTTTCGGATCGACACCGGGAATGATCCTGCGTTGGCGCATTTGTTTTCTCCTACCGGCCCGTGATCATCGCGCGCAAGCTCTTCGGCACGACCAGCGCCAACGCCACGTGCACAACGAGGAAACCTACGATCGCCGCCATCGCCAGGAAATGCACGTATCGGGCGGTGTCATAGCCACCAAATAGCGCCGTCAATTCCTGGAACTGAACCGGCTTCCAGATCGACAGACCTGACAGCACAATTACGACGCCGGCCAGGATGACCCCGGTATAGAGCAGTTTCTGTACGGCGTTGTAGTGCGACAGGTCTTCATGCGAGAGCTTGAAGGTCAGCGCAGCCCGCAGATCGGCAATCACGTCTTTCGGACGAATAGAGTATAGCTTGCGGCGGAAGCGACCGGTGACAATGCCGAGCGTCACGTACACGATACCGTTGATCACGAAGACCCACATGGCTGCGAAATGCCAGAGCAGCGCGCCGGCAAGCCAGTTGCCCAGGGCAATTTGTCTGGGAAACACAAAATCAAACAGCGGTGAAGCGTTGTAGATCTGCCAGCCAGACCCGATCATCACCAGAATGGCCAACGCATTGATCCAATGGCAGATGCGCACCCAGCGGGGATGAATCGTGGCACGGGTATCGATAGTGGTGATCGTATTCGTGGTCATCGCGATCGTGCCCTTGGCAGTTTCCTCCGTACCTACGATATAGCCGGGCCCGCGGATGCACGCGCCCGGCCATTTTAGGCGGGCCCTTTATTTATTCATTTCGTCTTTTGGCATCTTGTCCTTCGCCATACCGTCTTTTTTCATCGAGTCCTTGGACGTGTGGTCCTTGGCCATCGAATCCTTCTTCATCGAGTCCTTCGCCATAGTGTCCTTGGACATCGTGTCCTTTTTCATGTCATCGGCGACGGCCGCCGGCGTCAACGGGGTAAAGGTCAGACCAGCGGCGATCAACGCTGACAAGAATATTCTTTTGGTCATGGAGGGCATCCTTCAGGAGGTTGACGTTACGCCAATTTCGCTATCACAACGCCCAGACACGCCCTCATCAGTTTCCCGTTGCTAGAAGCTGGCGCTCGGCTCACGGTTTTGTGAGAATGACGCGCCGGCAGAAATGAAGGAGTGAGCTCGTGAGCGCGCCGAAAACAAGTCCCGGCAACTTTTTTGAGGATTTCCACCTTGGCCAGCAGATTCGTCACGCCACACCGCGGACGGTAACAGTCGGAGACGTCGCGCTTTACAATGGTTTGTTCGGACCGCGCTTTGCCGTGCAGTCGTCCGATGCTTTTGCAAAGTCGATCGGCTACCCCCGCTCTCCAATCGACGACCTGCTGGTGTTTCATGTTGTATTCGGCAAGACCGTGCCCGACGTATCGCTCAACGCCGTTGCCAACTTGGGTTACGCCGACTTCCGTTTTCTTAAGCCCGTTTACCCGGACACTACCCTTAATGCTGTTTCCGAAGTCATTGGGCTGAGGGAGAACTCAAACAAGAAGACTGGCATCGTCTACGTTCGCTCGCGCGGCTTTGATGAAACGGGCGACGCTGTGATCGATTATGCGCGATGGGTGATGGTGCAAAAGCGCGACCAGGCCGCACCAGCGCCCCAGGAAAAAGTGCCTGAGCTTCCCAAGAGCGTCGACACTGCGCAGCTTGGCAGTGCTTGTCCCAAAATCGCGGCCGCTTACGACAATGTATTGGCTGGAAGTCCGCACCGCCTCGCCGACTACAAGGTCGGGGAAAAAATCGACCACGTTGACGGCATTACCGTCGAGGAGGCCGAGCACCAGATCGCCACGCGGCTCTATCAGAACACGGCACGCATACACTTCAATCTGTTTGCTGAAAGCAAGGGCCGGTTTGGGCGCCGATTGATCTATGGTGGCCACGCTATTTCGCTCGCACGCGCACTGTCGTTCAACGGACTGACAAATGCCTTTCATATTGCGGCAATCAACGGCGGGCGCCACGTGGCACCGTTGTTTGCTGGCGACACCGTGTTCGCATGGTCTGAAGTGCTGGCAAGCGCCGATTTGCCTGACCGCAAAGACGTCGGTGCTTTGCGCGTCAGGACCATTGCAACCAAAGATCGTCCCTGCGCCGACTTCCCGCTCAAAAGCGGAGACGACTACGATCCGGCAGTGATCCTCGACCTCGACTATTGGGTGCTTATCCCCCGATGATGCGCGTCTACACGCTTGCCCGCAAATGGTCGACAAGTTGCCGCGCGTATGGCGGCAGTGAATTGACCTCGCGCACGCAGATCGTCAGCTCGCGCAGTGCCCAGGGATCCGTAAGCTGGACGGCGCTGATCGCCATCGTACGCTCGGTACGCTGAACGGTGGTCTCGGGCACAATGCCGACTCCAACATTGCATTCGACCAGGCGGCAAATAGCGTCGAAGCTACGCAGCTGTACGCGCAGACGAAGCGGGCGACCGATACGATTGGCCTTGTCCGCAAGAAAACGCTGGATCGCGCTGGCGCGATCAAGGCCGACCATGTCGTAATCGAGCACTTCGGAAAAACCTATGCGTGAGCGACTAGCGAGCGGGTGATTTTTCGCAACCACGAGGACAAAACGGTCGCTGCGAAATGGAAAGGTATTCAGGCCCCCGTAGTCGACCGTGCCCGCGACAATCCCAATGTCGGCATTCCCTTCCGCGATCAAACCGACGATCTCGTCGCTCAGTCTTTCCTCGAGATCGACACTGATGTCGGGATAGGCCATCAGGAACGAACTAAGCGTCTCGGGGAGAAATTCCGTAAGGGCGTTGGTATTGGAAAGCACCCGCACCTGGCCGGCGAGACCTCGCGCAAAGGGCGTGAGGTCCTCCTGCAGGCGCTCGGTTTGCGCCAAAATCCCCCTGGCATGCTGCAGGAGCGTACGGCCCGCAGGCGTGAGCGTGACCCCTGCCCGCCCCCGCACCAGCAGGGCAGTTCCGAACGCCAGTTCCATCTTGCGGACCCGGGTTGAGGCCGCTGCGAGCGCCAGGTTCGAGCGCTCCGCGCCATGTGTTATGCTCCCGGCTTCGACGATGTGCCGGAAGAGATTGAGATCCGTGAAATCGAACCGCATTGGACTACCTTCTTATTCTACGAAGGCAGACTACACAAAAGGCACATTGAAACGAAGAATCTTCAGGTTCAAGCTTCGCGAACCATGAAGTAATGGCTTTTGGCTCAGGGTCAAGCGCCGATCTCCCCCGAGCTAGCAAACTCAGCAATGCCAATCCCCTTTGCTCGCGTAGGGATGGTCATTGGAGGCTGAAATGGCCGAGCTCGATACCGGAATGACGACGGGAGCGACGCGGCCGCGGCCAATTTCTCCGCATCTGCAAATCTATAGACCAATGCTGACGATGGTGATGTCGATCGTCCATCGCATCACCGGGGCCGCGCTCTATTTCGGGATGTTGCTCCTCGCCTGGTGGCTTATCGCAGCCGCGACTGGTCCAAATGCCTATGCAAACGTCGAGTGGTTCATGGGCAGTCTGATCGGGCAACTGATTCTGTTCGGCTACACTTGGGCGCTTCTTCATCACATGCTCGGCGGCATCCGCCATCTGATCTGGGACACTATCCACGGCTTCGAGCCTGCGGAACGCGAGATGCTCACACTAGCGACTTTGATCGGCTCAATTGCGCTCACGCTCATTCTTTGGGTGGTCGGTTATCTCGTCATGGGAGGTCCACGATGAGCGATGCTCAACCCATGCGCACCCCGCTGCGTCAAATTCGCGGGTTGGGTTCGGCGCGGTCGGGCACCAGCCATTTCTGGCATCAACGCTTGACGTCGGTTGCCGGCGTACCACTGACGATCGGCCTGTTGCTGATCATCACCGCATTGCTTGGACGTAGCCACGCCGCAGTCGTTCAGATTCTCGGCTCGCCAATCGTTGCGATCGTCATGCTGCTGTTCATCATCAATACAGCCTATCACATGTGGATAGGTATGCAGGAAATCATTCTCGACTACGTGCACGAAGCCAAGTGGAAGTTTCTTGCTCTGATGGCCAACACGTTTTTCGTGTTCGGAGTCAGTTTGGCCTCGATCTACGCCATTCTGAAGCTCTCGTTCGGGGTCTGATCATGGCGACCAACGGAAAGTCGGCCGACGCGCTTTCGATCAACGGCCGCGCCTATCCCATCGAAGATCACAGTTACGACGTCGTCGTTGTCGGTGCCGGCGGTTCCGGCCTGCGCGCCGTGGTGGGATGCAGTGAAGCGGGACTTCGTACAGCCTGCATCACCAAAGTATTTCCTACACGCTCACACACGGTCGCCGCCCAGGGCGGCATTGCGGCGGCGCTCGGCAATATGGGCGAGGATGACTGGCGCTGGCACATGTACGACACGGTGAAAGGTGCCGACTGGCTCGGCGACCAGGATGCGATCGAATATCTCTGCCGCAACGCGCCGGCTGCCGTGTATGAGCTTGAGCATTGGGGCCTGCCTTTTTCGCGCCGCGAAGAGGATGGCAAGATTTATCAACGTCCGTTCGGTGGCATGACGACGCACTATGGTAAGGGCACGGCACAGCGGACTTGCGCGGCTGCCGACCGCACGGGTCACGCCATGCTGCACACGATGTACGGACAGGCGTTGCGCCATGCCGCCGAATTCTACGTCGAATATTTTGCGATCGACCTGATCATGGATAATGACGGTCGCTGCCGCGGCGTGGTTGCGCTTAACATGGACGACGGATCGGTTCACCGCTTTTCCGCCAACATGACCATTCTTGCGACCGGCGGTTACGGGCGCACTTACTTCTCCTGCACTTCGGCGCATATCTGCACGGGCGACGGCAACGCCATGGTGTTGCGCGCCGGATTGCCGCTGCAGGATATGGAATTCGTGCAATTTCATCCGACCGGCATCTATCCGGCAGGCTGCCTGATTACCGAAGGCTCGCGCGGCGAAGGCGGTTATCTTGTGAACTCCGAAGGCGAGCGCTTCATGGAGCGCTACGCGCCATCGGCAAAGGACCTAGCCTCTCGCGACGTCGTTTCACGCGCAATGACGGTGGAAATTCGTGAGGGACGCGGCGTTGGCAAGGAGAAGGACCATCTGTTCCTGCACCTCGATCATCTCGATCCTGCCGTGCTGCATGAGCGCTTGCCCGGCATAAGCGAAACGGCGCGCATATTTGCCAATGTCGATGTGACACGGGAGCCGATTCCGGTCCTGCCAACCGTGCACTACAACATGGGCGGCATCGCCACGAACTACCATGGCGAAGCACTAACAAAAAAAAATGGCAACGAAGACACGATCATCCCCGGATTGATGGCGCTTGGTGAAGCTGCCTGCGTCTCGGTGCACGGCGCCAATCGGCTGGGCTCGAATTCGCTGATCGATCTGGTCGTCTTCGGTCGTGCCGCGGCGCTGCGCTGCGCCGATTTGTTGACACCCGGCGACGCGCAACCCGATTTGCCGAAAGATTCGGCTGAAATGTCGTTGACGCGTCTCGATAAATTCCGCAACGCCTCCGGCGGCACGCCGGCCGCCAAGCTGAGACTCAACATGCAGAAGGTGATGCAGGAAGATTGCGCGGTGTTCAGAAGTGGTGAGGTTCTCGACCAGGGCCACAAACGAATTCATGACGTTTATCAGGGTATGGCCGACGTTCACGTGAGCGACCGGTCGCTGATATGGAATTCCGATCTCATCGAGACTCTCGAGCTCGACAATCTCATCGCGCAGGCGGTTGTGACTATGGATTCGGCAAGAAACCGAACCGAGAGTCGTGGCGCCCATGCCCGCGAAGACTATCCCGAACGTGACGACAAGAACTGGATGAAACACACGCTGGCGTGGATGGATGGAAAGGGCGAAGTGAAGCTCGACTACCGCCCGGTTCACACTTACACGCTGACCAACGATGTCGCCTACATCGAACCGAAAGCGCGCGTTTATTGACGGAAGCCCGCCATGGTCGAATTTACTTTGCCGAAAAACTCTAAAATCACAGAAGGCAGGAAATGGCCGCGCACGTCGCACGCGACGCATGTCGGCGAATTCCGAATCTACCGCTGGAACCCGGATGATGGTCAGAATCCGAGCATCGACACTTATTTCGTTGATCGCGATGACTGCGGACCGATGGTTCTCGACGCGCTGATTTGGATCAAAAACAATGTCGATCCCACACTGACCTTTCGTCGCTCGTGCCGTGAGGGCGTGTGCGGGTCATGTGCCATGAATATCGACGGCACCAACACGCTTGCTTGCACGAAAGCAATCGACGACGCGCGCGCGCCGGTGAAAATCTACCCGTTGCCTCACCAGCCGGTGGTCAAGGACCTTGTGCCCGACCTCAAGAATTTTTACGCACAGTATGCGTCGATCGAACCGTGGCTGCAGACCACAACGCCGGCGCCCCAGAAAGAGTGGCGGCAAAGCCACCAGGATCGCGCCAAACTCGACGGCATGTACGAATGCATTCTCTGTGCCTGCTGCTCGACCTCGTGCCCGAGCTATTGGTGGAATTCTGATCGCTACCTCGGACCGGCGGCGCTGCTGCAAGCGAACCGTTGGGTCCAGGATAGTCGCGACGAAGCGACCGGTGATCGTCTCGACAACCTCGAAGATCCATTCCGCCTCTACCGCTGCCATACCATCATGAATTGTTCGAAGGCGTGTCCGAAGGGTCTCAACCCTGCAAAGGAAATCGCCCAACTAAAAAAGGCGCTCGTCGACCGGCAGCTCTAATTTCAGCTGAACGGCTGATACCACATAAAGTTGTTGAAATTATAGATACAACTTTTACTTGAAACGACGTATGTCCGGGCAGATTGACTGCCTTGGCGGGGTGTACGTGTGCGGTGGCGTTCGACGCTTTTAGTCGCGAGCGGTTTGCTTTGCGTGGCTTGCGGGCCGATCTCGAAATTACCGCCGCTGGTCTCCGAAGAAGTCGAGGCAGGGCGACGCAAGCAACAGGTCGATCATATCCGCGACTACTTCGCCCAGCGCGCGCGACTTAACAATGTTGCGTTCCGCATCCGCGTCGCCAACAACCTCGACTGCAGAAATCGATCGACGCAAATCGGCCTGGACGCGGGCACTGTCCCGAGCTTGCCGCGCAAGTTTCGCTCGTACTCTCAAGAGGCACTGTCGGTAAGCTGGACGCAGGCAACCGTAATATCGGTTGCCGAGACTTCACCGGCCACCGCCGCGGGTATCAAACCCGGCGATCATCTCATGACATTCAATAATGAAGCGGTGCCACGCACGGATACGTCGGCATGGATTAGTCATTTTGTTGACAACAACGGCGAGCAGCCGATCCGGGTGTTAGTGCGTCGCGATGGCGTCGACGAGATTCGCACGATTACTACGGTGAAAGCCTGCGCGATCCCAGTCGAACTGATCACGGATTCCACGCCGAACGCATTCACGACCGGCGACAGAATCGTCATCCACTCGAGCATCCTGCGCATAGCTCACACAGATGCCCAGCTTGCCCTCGTGCTCGGACATGAGCTTGCGCATGCCAATCTCGGCCACCTGGACAAACAGTGGCTCAACCAGGTTCTCGGATGGGCCGGCGGCGCGGCAATCGATGCCGGCCTAGTACTTGGCGGAATATCGACCGGCGGGGTCTTTGCCCGACAATTCGCCCGTGCGGGCGAGCGGGCATTCAGCGTGAATTTCGAACGGGAGGCCGACTACGCAGCCCGGGCTGGCTATGAACTTACCGGAGCAGAAAAGTTCTGGAGGACGTTTTCACTGGAAAGTCCCGACGCAATTCGAATTGCCAAAACGTATCCGGTGACGCCTGTGCGTTTCGTACAAATGCAGAAAGTCGCTGCCGAGATCGCGGACAAACAGCGGCGCAACGCTCCACTGGTCCCTGAACTTACAGCCCCTCAGGCCGAACCCATTCCGACCGAAGCTCCCCACTGACGATCGCGACGGACGCCTAATCGCATTTCTTGGCCTGGCATAGTTTCTCGAGTTCGGGAAACGGCTTGTAGGCGATATTTCCGCACTGTTCTTTCGTAGCATCAACCAGTTGATTGAGATGACCGTTGTAGAAATAACCGATGCGATCCGTGATGCCGGTGTAGTGCCTGGCGACGTTCCGGGAATCTGAACGCACGCAGACCACGTAACGCTCTTCCTTGCCCGCCGGTCTGATGAACGGATCAGTGATATACGCACTGCGTATGTTAGTCGGGTCGTCGAGCGAGCTGGTCAATGTTGTCAGAATCTCGTTCTTGTAGTCACTCGGAAAGACATTCGGATTCTCTTCCGCCTGCTTTTTGTCCGACGAACAAGCAAGGAGAGATACGGCCAGAGCCGACAGCAAGCACAACTTCGCTGCGCACCGTACCATCGGCCCTTCAATCAAGCTTCAGCTTGCGGCGGCGTTGCCCGAGCGTACGCAAGCGCAGAGCGTTGAGCTTGATAAATCCCTCGGCGTCGCGGTGGTCGTACGCCACCGCGCCCTCCTCGAAAGTTACCAATTCCTGATCGTAGAGAGAATATTTGCTCTCGCGGCCAACAACTGTTGTATTGCCCTTGTAGAGTTTGAGCTTCACTCTTCCGGTGACGAACTCCTGGCTCTTGTCGATTGCTGCCTGCAGCATCTCCCGCTCCGGCACGAACCAAAATCCATAATAAACAAGCTCCGCATACTTCGGCATCAATTCGTCTTTGAGATGCGCGGCCCCACGGTCGAGCGTGATCGATTCGATACCGCGATGGGCCGCGAGCAATATCGTGCCGCCTGGCGTCTCGTACATACCGCGTGACTTCATGCCGACGAAGCGGTTCTCTACGAGATCGAGCCGACCGATGCCGTTTGCACGACCGAACTCGTTGAGCTGCTTGAGCAGCGCGGCCGGCGACACCTTTTTGCCGTCGACAGCAACCGCGTCGCCGCGCTCAAAATCTACCGTGATGTAAGTCGGCTTGTCCGGCGCCTTCTCCGGATCAACCGTCCGGGAAAAGACGTAGTCCGGCACGTCCTGGGACGGATCTTCCAGCAATTTTCCTTCCGAAGACGTATGCAAAAGATTCGAGTCGACCGAAAATGGCGCTTCGCCACGTTTGTCCTTGGCAATCGGAATCTGATGCTTCTCGGCAAACTCGATGAGCTTGCCGCGCGATGTAAGGTCCCATTCCCGCCACGGCGCGATCACAGTCACATCTGGCTTGAGTGCATAGTAAGTGAGCTCGAATCGGACCTGATCGTTGCCCTTGCCTGTCGCGCCGTGAGCCACCGCATCCGCGCCGACCTTCTCCGCGATTTCGATCTGTTTCTTCGCGATCAGCGGCCGCGCTATCGACGTGCCAAGCAGATATTGGCCCTCGTATAGTGCATTTGCTCGAAACATCGGAAATACGTAGTCGCGTACAAATTCTTCGCGCAGATCCTCGACGAAGATGTTTTCTTTCTTGATGCCGAGCAGCAGCGCTTTCTGCCGGGCTGGTTCAAGCTCTTCGCCCTGACCGAGATCGGCTGTAAAGGTAACGACCTCGCATCCGTAGGTGGACTGCAACCACTTCAAAATAATCGAGGTGTCGAGCCCGCCGGAATAGGCGAGAACGACCTTCTTTACAGTCTTCTTGGATTTGTTGTCGGCCATCGGAGCACTACCGCCCTTGAAAAACGCGGCGGACTATAGGGCGAAAGGTATGCGGCGCAAAGTGCGTCCTCGTCCAGGTTCTCGAACCAGTTAACCGCGCTGTTTCGGCTTTCGGGCGAACAATGCGGCAATTGAATCGTGTAACGGCAAAGTTGTGCGTTCGAGCGCGCGCTCGACACCGTCATCCGACAGGCGTGTGCGGGGCCAGCGATAGATCAGGGCGTAAACGGTCCATATGATGATAAATGTGAATACACCGGCAAATATCACGTCGGACGGAAAATGAGCGCCGGCCATCACCCGCATCACCGCCATCGCCGTCCCGAGTGCAAGCGCTGCGCCATATGCGAGGGCACGCCAATGCGGCGGAGCCAATGCGGCTGGCGCGACTGTCCAGAACGCGCCGGTTACGTCACCTGAAACAAATGAACAGTTCGACGCACAATCACCGCGCGGATCCCACCAGGCGACAAACAGTTCGTTGCCACCGAATTGCTTGACGTCGATCGGACGTGAACGACCCCAATGATCCTTAAGCAGAACGTTCGCCATCAGGCCTGGCGCCAGAGCCATAGTTGCGATCAGGAAAACCACCGTCCGCCCGCGCATCAATAGCTTTTGCCGTGGCAAAATGAGTTTGATGGCGAAAGCAGCCACAGCCGGCGCTACGAGCGCGGTTCCGATCCAGAGACCGATGTCGCGCGCTCGCATCAAAAACGGATAGAAGCGGAACGCGAATTTGTTGTGCGCGGGATCCTCGAAGCCGTAGAAGTAGCCCGAAATGCGCAAGTCGAGCTCGGGGTAAAGACCGAAAGCCAGTCCCGCGATAACGGCTATGGCGAAGGCGATCAGTAGTCCGGTGCGGTTCATCGGGGTTCGCCTACTCGACGCACCGTAAAATGAAAAGGCGACGAGGTCACGCTGCGGACTACGCGGCGTTTGGCGTATGCGGCTCGCGCCACCGTCCGGCGTTACGGCCGGCAATCAGCCAATAAACTAGGCCAGCGATGATTCCGGCCGCGGCCGCGAGTTGCAGGGCGTTGCCCACGGGCGCGACATCGGTGGTGTTTTCCAGCCGCACGGACATGTTGGTGCCGTAATACGAGGCCAGCCCGACCAGTGCGCCGCCGATTCCGTAGTAGAGGAACCTACGCATCCGCGCGGCTTCCGCGATCACGATCACCAGCAGCGCCGGCATAAACGCAACGGCGCCGACATAACTGGTGGCGAAAAAGGCAGCAAAGAAAAAGAGTACCCGCTCGACTGGATCGGAATCCATGACCTGCCATTCCGGTAGGAGGATCCCGGCGGCGAGAGTTATGCCGGCTGCTACGATGGCCATTAGGAGCGCGAAGATGATGACGACAATCCGACCGAGCAGAGACATAATGTTATTCCTTGAAATGATGTTGGTGCCGCTACTCCACCATAGCCATGGCGCGCAACGCCATTCGTTCTCGCACGGATAATTTTTCGGTTGCGCTTTTGAGCTGGCCGCAGGCGGCCAAAATGTCACGTCCACGCGGTGTGCGGACTGGCGAGGCATAGCCAGCGTCGAACACGACCTGCGAGAACTTCTCGATCTGTTCCCAATCCGAGCATTCGTATTTCGTGCCCGGCCACGGATTGAAAGGGATCAGATTGATCTTGGCGGGAATGCCCTTGAGCAACCGAACCAGCGCTTTAGCGTCCTCGATGGAATCGTTCACGTCCTTGAGCATGACGTACTCAAAGGTGATGCGCTTGGCGTTGGAGACGCCGGGGTAGTTTCTACAGGCTTCCAGCAATTCGGCGATCGGGTATTTGCGGTTGAGAGGTACGAGATCATTGCGGAGCTCGTCGCCCACGGCGTGGAGCGAGACGGCCAGCATGCAACCTATTTCCGCACCCGTGCGCGCGATGTTGGGTACAACCCCTGAGGTCGACAGCGTGATGCGGCGCTTAGAAATGGCGATACCGTCCCCGTCCGCCACGATGAGAAGCGCATCGCGCACCGCATCGAAGTTGTAGAGAGGCTCTCCCATACCCATCATTACGATATTGGTGATGCAACGCTCACCGCCGGGTACCACACCGTCGGTCGGCCGCGCTCCGCCCGGCCAATCACCGAGGCGATCGCGTGCGGTCAAAATCTGGCCGGTAATCTCACCCGCCGTCAGGTTCCTCACCAGTCGCTGGGTGCCCGTGTGGCAAAAGCTGCAATTGAGCGTGCACCCGACCTGGCTGGAGACGCACAGGGTGCCACGTTCGGTGTCGGGAATGTAGACGCATTCCACTTCGTGCGGCCGTTCTCCTTGCACCTCGCCGGGCAGCCGCAAGAGCCATTTGCGCGTACCGTCAACCGAGACCTGCTCGGCGACAACTTCGGGCCTCGCTAGCGTGAAGCGTTCCGTGAGCGCACTGCGTAGATCCTTCGATACGCTGGTCATCTCGTCGAATGACGTGAGCCCGCGGAAATATATCCAGTGCCAAAGCTGCTGAACGCGCATCTTACTCTGTGTTTCCGGTACGGCGACTGAG
>JANWKN010000040.1 GCA_025451355.1 Pseudolabrys sp.
CATCGCGGTGCGCATGGCCTCCGCGTCGAATGGCTCCTGCCGCAGGACGTTATGGATGCTGTCTTGTGCCGCGTGATATGCGGCCTGTGCATTTTCGATCGCCGTGCGATTCGTGTTGATTTCTCCGCGCAGGATATCGGCATCGGTCGGCGGCAGCGTAGCGGCAAGCCGCTCGACGCGCACGAACACATTGCGATCCCAGGAGGGCGCGGGTGATCTCACCATCATGGCGATGGCAATTCCAACGAAGAACAAGTTGAGCGCCAGCGAGCCCAACAGAAGCCAACGCGATGAGGGGCGGTCCATCGCGGGAAATGCCTCGGCGATGCTCATGGCTCTTCCTCGGTCAACGAGTCGGGCTCAGATACGAACGAACCTATATCGCGACTGGTGCTCAGGACGGATCCATTAAGTCGGTCGAATGGACGGTCGAGCCCGGCGATGCCGACGACAAAGCCGAGTGCCGCGCAACAGGCGAGAGCTGCCATGCGTGGCCAGGCTGGCGCGAAGTCCCAGTTGAGGAGAACGGAAGGCAGCCGCCACAGCGGTTGCTTCTGGCGAGGCAACGGACCGCCAAGCCGACTGAGGACACGCTGAACGGCAGCGTCGTCGGCGGGAATTGCATCACGCCTCAGCGTGGTTTTCAGGAAATCTTCGAACTGCTCGTCCGTCATCTTACTGGTCCTTGTCGATCACACCGCCAAGTGTGCGGCGCAGGTTCTGCTTGCCGCGGATTAGCAGGGTCTCAACTGCCGAGACCGACGTGCCGAGAACTTCCGCGACCTGCGCATTGCTCATGCCTTCCACGTAGGTGAGCATGATCGCGCTGCGCTGGCGCGCGGGAAGCTTGTCAATCGCCGCAGTAAGCATTTGCTCACGTTCATTGCTCTCTGCCTTTTCATCCGCGCGAGGGGCAGGGTCCACCACCTCACCGGCCGCATCCAGATCCACCCAACGTGCGCGACGCTTGCGGTCGAGGCAGAGATTGACGACCACGCGCGTAAGCCACGTCCGGAATTGCGCCAAGGGTTGCCAGCGCGGCGCATAGGTCCAGACGCGTATGAAAGCCTCTTGCGCAACGTCCTCCGCTTCCCCCGCATTGCCGAGAATGCGTCGAGCGAGCCCGACCATCGCCGGCAAATGGCGGCGCGAAAGCAGCTGGAATGCCCGCTCGTCGCCGCGCGCAACGCGGGCCATGAGCGCCTCGTCGCTGTCATCCATTGCAATGCGATGGCTGCCATACGGAACGCCCAACCATTTTAGCCCTCGGCCTATCGAATAAACGGGCGAAGCGCCCAAAACCTGTGCAGGCGGAATAGCGGGGAATCCGGGGACAAACCGGCGGACTTCACGCCTAACTTATTGAATTATCTTGTTTTAGCAACCCGCCTTGTGGATGCGAGCTCCAGTCCCTTGACCAGCCGGTACACCACTTTGCAGTTTGGCACCGGTATTTTCAGCCGCTCGCCCTCACGCACAATGAAGCCCGTCAATTCGTCGATTTCGGTCGGCACGCCTCGCTCGATATCGAGGGCCATCGAACCGGCATGACGGGATCGCGCAATTCGGCCGGTTCGGATCTTTTCAACGTGATCCATAGGCGCAAAAGCAAAAGTTCCGCCCAGCGCGCGAACGACCGCCTCGCATTCGGCAGCCATGTCGTAGATCAGCATGTGCAAGTCGGACGAATCGTAACGCGAGGCGTTGTCGCCCATCATCAACGCCCCGAGCGGGTTCATGACGCAATTGAAAACGAATTTCGACCAGACCGCGCTCATCGGGTCGCCGATCACTTCAGTTTGCATGCCGCCTTTGCTCAGTAAGTCAGCGAGGGGGCGCGCGTCCTCGACGCCGCCGCGTGCGGGCCCGAGCCAAGTCTTGCCCTCGATCAAACTCTCGACGCGGCCGGCATCGACATAACGGGCGGCATTCATCGTGACACCGCGAATGACGACGGCCTCTGATGCCGACAATAGCACCTCGGCATTCCCTATGCCATTCTGAAGCGTCACCAACGGAGGATTTCCCGCGAGCACGGGCTGCAACTGTGAAAGTGCGGCTGCGGTCATCTTAGATTTGATCAGAAAGATGACGGCATCGAATCTTGTGCCTCTCAGCGCGGTCGGATCGCAGGTTGCTTCGATTTGCACCACGCGTGGATTCTTGCCGTCTACTTGCAGGCCGCGCGCGCGGATAGCCTCGACATGTTCGGCATTGGCATCGAGTGCAGTCACTTTGGCAACGGACGACAATGTGGCGGCAAATAAGCCGCCGATGGCGCCACACCCGACGAGTAGGATCTTTGCGGACATGACCGTTATGTGGCCCTGAGAGCTTCTTTATTTCTTCTTGATACTGCCTGGCAGGATTTCGTATCGCATCTTTATTACTCGAAGCATAGGTCGGACGTTGTTCCCGCATCATTGAAGGGGGGCGACAATGCTCGACGCTATCATGCTGGCTCTCGGTCTCGGTCTTTTCGCATTATCCGTTGGCTACGTTTATGCCTGCAATCGGCTTTGAGGAGACATCCATGATTTTCGACTATTCGCTGGCCGCGCTCGTGACCGCGGGGCTGATGATCTACCTCGTCTACGCTTTGCTTAAGCCAGAGCGGTTGTAGAAGGTGCACGACCATGACCTTCATCGGTTGGATGCAAATCGTCCTCTATTGCGCGATCATCGTAGCCATTACGCCGGTGCTTGGCGGCTACATGACGCGCGTGTTCAACGGCCAACGGACTTTTCTGACGCCAATCCTGCGGCCTGTCGAACTAGCGCTCTACGGGGCGGCGGGCGTCGACGAGAAAAGCGAACAGGGCTGGCTCGCCTACACAGTCGGCATGTTGCTGTTTCATATTGGCGGATTTCTTATCCTCTATGGATTGATGCGTTTCCAGGCGCTATTGCCTTTCAATCCGGCCGAGCAATCGGCTGTTGCGCCTGATCTGTCGTTCAATACCGCCGTCAGCTTCATGACCAATACGAACTGGCAGAACTACTGCGGCGAAAGCACGTTGTCTTACCTCGTTCAGATGCTGGGTCTGACGCATCAAAACTTCCTATCGGCGGCGACCGGTATTGTGCTTGCAGTTGCACTCATCCGTGGTTTTGCTCGGCACTCTGTCCGGACCATAGGCAGTTTCTGGGTCGATATCACCCGGTGCACGCTCTACGTACTGCTGCCGATTTGCATACCGTATGCATTGTTTCTGGTGTGGCAGGGTATGCCGCAGACCCTCGGTGCCTATGTTGATGTGACCACGCTCGAAGGGGCCAAGCAGACCATCGCGGTCGGTCCTGTCGCCTCTCAGGTTGCTATCAAGATGCTCGGCACCAATGGTGGCGGCTTCTTCAATGCCAATGCCGCGCATCCCTTTGAGAATCCGACGGGGCTGTCGAACTTCCTGCAGATCATCTCCATTTTTGCCATTGGTGCCGCGCTCACCAATGTTTTCGGCCGCATGGTCGGTGACCAGCGCCAGGGCTGGGCGATTCTCGCTGTGATGGGCGTTCTGTTCATCGCCGGCGTCACACTTGCCTATTGGGCAGAGGCGCACGGCAACGACATCCTCAATGCAATGGGCCTCAGCGGAGGCAACATGGAAGGCAAGGAAGTCCGCTTCGGCATTGTCGCCTCGGCACTGTTCGCCGTGATTACTACTGCCGCTTCCTGCGGCGCGGTCAACGCCATGCACGACTCGTTCACGGCACTCGGCGGCATGGTGCCGCTGATCAACATACAGCTTGGTGAGATCATTGTCGGCGGCGTTGGCGCCGGCATGTACGGGATGTTGTTGTTCGTCATCATTGCGATCTTTGTGGCCGGATTGATGGTCGGCCGCACGCCGGAATATGTCGGCAAGAAGATCGAGGCCAAGGAAGTCAAGATGGCCATGCTGGCGATTCTAGTGCTGCCGCTGATGTATCTCGGCTGGACCGCCGTGGCCACCGTGAATCCGCAGGCGGTTTCGCAGGTCGCCAATAACGGCCCGCACGGCTTCTCGGAAATTCTCTATCTGTACACGTCGAGCACCGGAAATAACGGATCCGCATTCGCGGGCATCACGGCCAATACTCTGTTCTTCAACATCACAGGCGCTGTCGCGATGTTTGTCGGACGCTTCTGGATGATCATCCCGGCTATGGCAATCGCGGGCTCGCTTGCAGCCAAGAAATCGGTCCCTGCGTCGCTCGGCACCTTCCCGACGACCGGCCCGCTGTTTGTGGGCCTGGTCGTTGGCGTGATCATGATTGTTGGCGGCCTCACCTTCTTCCCCGCGCTTGCACTTGGACCGCTCGTTGAGCAGTTCGCGATGACCGCCGGCACCGTTTTCTGAACCGGATTCCCTGGAGTTACGACTATGGAAACGTCCAAAATACGCAAACGGATGCCGGTCGCGACGATGCTCGACCCACAGATCGTGGTTCCGGCAATCGGTCAGGCTTTCGTTAAGCTCAATCCGGCCACGCTGATCAAGAATCCGGTGATGTTCGTGCTCGAGATTGTCACCGCGCTGACGACGGTCATTTTGATTCGCGACCTTCTGACTGGCGGCGGAAATATTGGCTTCGAGTTCCAGATCGTCATTTGGCTGTGGTTCACCGTGCTATTCGCCAATTTCGCAGAGGCCGTCGCGGAAGGGCGAGGCAAGGCGCAGGCCGATACGCTGCGCAAAGCCCGCACGGAAACACGCGCCAAGCGTATTCAATCGCCGAGTTCGTTCAATAAGTTCGAGGCCGTCTCTGCGGATAAGCTCAGAGCTGGAGACCTGGTTGTATGTGAAGCGGGCGATGTCATACCCGGCGATGGCGACGTTATCGAAGGCATAGCGTCGGTCAACGAGGCTGCCATCACCGGGGAGTCCGCGCCCGTTATCCGCGAATCCGGTGGTGACCGTTCGGCAGTCACGGGCGGGACCACGGTTATTTCCGACCGGATTATCATTCGGATTACATCTTCCCCCGGTTCGTCGTTTCTTGATCGCATGATCAAGCTCGTCGAGGGCGCCGAGCGCCAGAAGACGCCGAATGAAATCGCACTCGATATTCTTTTGGTTGGTTTGACGATTATTTTCGTGTTCGCCACGGCCACGATTCCAAGCTACGTGACCTACGCCGGTGGCGTCATCTCCGTGATCATATTGGTGGCGTTGTTCGTCACACTGATCCCAACCACTATTGGCGCGCTGCTCTCGGCCATCGGTATCGCCGGCATGGATCGTCTCGTGCGATTCAACGTCCTCGCAATGTCTGGCCGTGCCGTCGAAGCGGCCGGCGACGTTGATACGTTGCTGCTCGACAAGACCGGAACGGTCACGTTCGGTAACCGTCAGGCGACCGAACTTATTGTGGTGCCCGGCGCGAGTGAGCGGGAGGCCGCCGAGGCAGCTCTGCTGGCGAGTGATGCTGACGAGACCGCTGAAGGACGCTCCATCATCACGATGGTGCAGGAGAAGTACAATGTACGCCGCGAGCCGGCCTCCGCAGACGCGAGGTTCATTGAGTTCTCTGCGACCACACGGCTGTCTGGCGTCGACATCGGCAAACGCAAACTGCGTAAGGGTGCG
>JANWKN010000041.1 GCA_025451355.1 Pseudolabrys sp.
ATTGGTTTGTGCCAGCCATTTCGCCGATCCAAAGCGTGAAAGACATAAGCGACAAGCATACGATTGCCTATTCGACCAATGGTTCGACGTCCGACAGCGTATTGCGCGCGTTGATCGCTCACTATGGCCTAAAGGCGAATCCGGCCCAGACCGGCGGACCGCCCGCGACGTTCACGATGACAATGTCGGGCCAGATCGACATCGGTTGGTCGGTAGCACCGTTCGGGCTGAAGGATTTACAGGCTAAGACCATCCGAGTGTTGATGCGCGGTAGCGATCTGCCTTCCATGCGCCATCAGACGGTGCGGGTCGAAATCGTCAACGCCATTGCGTTGAAGGAGCGCCACGACGTCATGGTACGGTTCATGCGCGCCTATCGCGAGACGCTCGACTGGATGTACTCCAATCCGCTCGCGGTCAAATACTATTCCGAACATATGCGCATGCCAGAAAGCCTGGTCGAATTGCAGCGCAGCGAATTTAATCCGAAATCGGCAATGAATCCCGACAAATTGTCTGATGTCGATCTGGTGATGCAAGACGCGGTCGCCGGACGATTTCTGGAAAAGCCGCTCACTCAGGAACAGCTCGCGGAATTTATCAAAATCCCGCCGCGCTAGCCGATTGTTAGATTTCATGTCAGGCGAAGGGCGGACTGAGCAAATGGAGATGCACTCCGACAAGAGCGGCAGAATTGAACCTATCAAATGATATCAATTGCTTGGGCAGAAAAGGTGAAACCACGTTTGGCAGTGTAGTGTTTTCGACGCTACATTACTGCAGCTTTAACGGCCTTTACTGGCCGAGCCCTGACGACCTTCCGCGCCGGCTTTGCCTTAAATATCATTGGCTCCTTCGTGAATGGATTAATGCCACTCCGTTCCTTTGTTGCCGGCTTCTTGATAACAACAAATTTGGCAAATCCGGGCACAACAAAGGCTCCTGACTTACTGAGCTCCTTGTAGCCAATCGCGGCGAGCGACTCGATGACGGCTTTGACGTCCTTGCGCGCCATCTTGTCCGAATGCTGCGCGACGATCTTTTGAATGAGTTCTGACTTCGACATCAGCTTGGCCATAACTCGCCTCCCAAAAACATTCGAATCATGTGCAACTAGGTTAGGCCCAAGTTTGCCGTCCAGGAACCCTTAACAGACCATCGGCACGCTGCAATTCAGTGGAAAAAGTCACTCCTGACCCACATGGCGGTCAACAGCACTGAAGTCTGACCGTTTCGACTGGCCTGCCGATGATCCAAAGCGGTCGTTAACGCACTACAATATGAAAGGAATTGGAATTTGCGCGCGGGAACGAGCAGCTTTCGAAACAGTATGGATCATGCTTGACTCAGCAAACTGTCGCCGACGGCCGTGAGATATTCATGACCCAGGAACCGATGAGTGCCGAAACCGACGTTCTGGTGATTGGATCCGGCGCGGCCGGCATGTACGCGGCGATTGAGGCGGCGCGCAGCGGTTGTCAGGTGCTGCTGGCCGACCGCAGCCTGATCGGCCGCGGGGGCGCCACAGTGATGGCGCAGATGACCGTCGCGGTCGCGCTTGGCTCCGAAACCCCCGATCACTGGCGATATCATTACGCGGACACACTCACCGCCGGGCGCGGACTATGCAACGAACCCCTCGCGCAGTTGCTGTGTGAGGAAGGGCCCGATTGCATCCGTGCCATGGACGGTTGGGGCGTGGGGTGGGCTCGGAAAGATGGTCGAATCACTCAGGCCATGGCCCCCGGGCATGATCGTCCGCGCTGCGTCTATGTGGACTTTCTCAACACCGGGCCCGCTGTATCGAAAACGCTGCGCACGTTCGTGAACAAAAGCAGCGGAATTCGCAAAGCTGGTGATCTCTGCGTCGTCGATCTCCTGCGTAACAAGGGTGATGTCGTTGGCGCGGCGGCACTTCATCTCGGATCCGGCGCGCCCGTGATTCTTTCAGCAAAGGCAACTATCCTGGCTACCGGTGGCCTCACACGGCTTTATCGACGCAACAGCGCATCAGCGAACATGGGCGGCGATGGCTATGCCCTGGCTTTGCGCGCTGGCGGTTCGCTCGTCGACATGGAATTCGTGCAGTTCTTTCCCATCGGCCATCTGGCACCGCGGCTGATCGGTATGGACCCAATCATGTGGGACCCCTTCCGTTACAAGCTCGGCGGGCGGCTGCTGAACAATCGCATGGAGGAATTCACGCAACACTATGGCGTTGCCGAAGACGGCAAATACGTCATCACGCGGGATGTCGGCAGCTACGCGATTCTCAAGGAGGTCGAAGCCGGCCGCGGTTCGCCGCATGGCGGGGTGTACCTCAGTTTTCAGCACTGCCCGGAACGTGCCTTGCGCGAATCCTTCGGGCCGGTGATCGACCGTCTCGCCGCCAATGGCATCGATCTAACCAGAGTGCCGATCGAGGTAGCGCCTATCGCGCACTATCACATGGGTGGCATCGTAGCCGACGCGAAGATGCAAACGGGTTTGCCGGGCCTGTTCGCGGCGGGGGAAGCGGTTGGCGGCGCCAATGGCGCCAACCGGCTTTCCGGCAACGCTATTACCGAAGCACTGGTGTTCGGCCGCCGTGCTGGCCGCAGCGCCGCCGACTCTGTCAAACGCCTGAGGGCATCACCCGATCATGCTGACGATGCACAAAAGGCGATTGCGCTGATCGCCGCCGAAGCGCCGACCCGCAACTTCAATACCGCCGAAATGCAACAGACGCTGCAGAAAACGATGCAAGACAATGTCGGTGCCTTGCGTGACGAGGCAAAGATTGTCGCCGCCATCGATACCATTAGTCTCCTCGCCGATGAACTTGGTGACACACCGCCCGGCGACGGCAATCGCTTTGATATGAGACGGATCGACTGGTTTGATCTGCGCAACATGTTACTGGTATCCCGCGTGGTCGCCGAGGCCGCGCTTGCGCGCACCGAAACTCGCGGGGCGCATCAGCGCGAGGACTATCCGCGATTGTCGCCGGACTGGGCGCTCAATCAGACTGTGGGACTACAGGACGCCCGCATCGAACTATCGGCCGGACCTCGCGATATCGCCGAGGCAAGGTCGTGAGCGAAAACGCCACCCTTAGGATCTGGCGCGGCCTCGACGTGAATGACGGCCGGTGGGAAACCTACGAGGTGCCCTTTGAGGCTGGCCAGTCAGTACTCGACGGTTTGCGCTGGATCCGGGCCAATCGCGACCCGACCCTGGCGATCCGCTTCTCTTGTATAAATGCCAATGCCTGCAAGGAGTGCATGGTCGAACTTGACGGCGAAACTGTCTACGCGTGCACTGCCCGCCTGCAGGCACGCAAGATGACACTCGCGCCACTTTCCAACAAGAAACTACTGCGGGATCTGGTCACTGAAATTGCGCCGCCGACTGAGCGTTTCCGGAATTCATAGCTCGCCGAAACCTGTTGAATGGAGCGCAGCTTGTTGTAGTGGGAAAGATTTGCGCCGTCGGCCGTCTTTCTGTTTTCGATTGCGGGCACGATTTAGGCCACGTTCAAATACTTGTCCCACTTTTGTAGAGGCCAGATATTATAGGACTAAAACGTCATGACAGTTTCAGCAGCTTTCTTGCATTGTCGCCAAGGATCAGCGTCCGGACATGGTCGCTCACCGGCGCCGCATCCATCCATTTGCGGCCGGCGCGATTGGACATGAACGGCCAATCGATTGAGAACATAATTCTCTCCACACCCATCTCGGCAATCGAGCAGGTCAGAGCCGAGTTCGAAAATGCGCCGCTGGTCGTGAGCCAAAAGTGCTCGCGGTAGTATTCGGCAAATGCCCGCGGCATAGGCGCACGTTCGCCGAGGATGTTGTCGGTCCGCCACAGCAGAAATGGCGCGGTCTCGCCGAGATGGCCGACAATGATCTTGAGCGCCGGAAACTCATCAAACAAGCCGCTGACAACAAGCCGAAAGGTGTGGGTCAAGGTCTCCAGGGTAAAACCGAGCGGAGCGACTGCAAGCGCCAGATATTCCTTGAAATAGACTTCCTGCACAGCAGGGTGCGGCGGCGTCGGGTGAATATAAAGTGGCACGTCGAGTTCGACTGCGCGCTCAAAGATCGGCCGGAACCGCTTGTCGTCCATGAAGCGGCCATGGGTTAGCCCCATGATCATGGCGCCCCTGAAGCCAAGCTTGCTGACGGCACGCTCCAACTCATTAGCCGCGGCTGCCGGATCGGGCGTCGGCAAAGTAGCAAAGCCGGAAAATCGGTCTGGGTGTCGACGCACGGCTTCATGCAACACATCGTTGGACGCTCGCGCGAGCTTGATGGCTGTTTCCGCATCTAGATTCTGAGTTGCCGGGTTATTTTCGGAAATGATCTGCAGATCGATCCCGGCTTCGTCCATTTCACGGATACGCAGTTCACCAAGGTCATCAAGCTTGCGCTGAACCGGCGTATCCTTCTCGCCGCGCAATGCGCGCAAGCCCGGCGATGTAAAGTGCTCTTCGAGCGCGATGACCTTGGGCGGCGTCATGACAATCCTTCCAGCGCGACCGCCTCGACTTCAATCTTGAAGCCGTAATGCAGTTGCGGCACCGGGACGACCGCGCGAGCCGGACGCGACGTTCCAATCCATGTCGCATAGATGGTGTCAAAGGCAGGCCACAACGCGATGTCGGTGACATAGACCCTCACCTGAACCAACCGGTCGATCGCGCTGCCTGCCGCTTTCAGCGCAGCGGCAATGTTGTCCAGAGTCTGTTGCGCCTGCTGTTCAAACGGCGCGTCCATAAGTCTTGCGCCGTCGCGCGCGATCGCCAATTGACCGGAAATGAACACGAAACCATTAGCCTTCACTGCGTGGCTGTAATGGCCCCCGGGCGCCGCCATGGTAGCGGGATTGGTTAGAACGATGTCGCTCGCCATGTCGGCGCTCCTCATCTACGAATAAAGCGGTGCAGCTTGCGCTGCACCGCTGGCTTGCAATGTTGCAGCGACCTCAGCCCGGCAAGGGTTTTCCCTTGGTCTCCGGCAAGAGCGGAACCACGATGAAGCCCAGGATGTAGATGAACGAGAAAGCCACCGCCATCCCACTGAAGCCGCCAAATTGGGCAATCAGCATGCCGGCGAATAGCGGCCCCATGAAAGCAATGAAGCGCGGGGCGTTAAACGTAAACGCCATTCC